>CALVDI010000040.1 GCA_944326225.1 uncultured Bacteroidales bacterium
CTCTCAAAGATAGTAAATGTTTTCATGTGAATTTGCATATGCATAACGGTAGGTAGAGGAGCGGCCTTAAAATGTAATCATCTCTAGGTCATTAAGTTATGATTAAAGTGTGTGCTTTCAGGAGGGTCAAAAAGGGCCGAAAAGCACTCGTTGTATTTGCAAGAACTTGTTTATCAGAGCATTGCAAAACCAGACCGCTGCAGTACTTACCGTTGTCAGGCTATCACGCATCCCTTAGTTGTTCTTGTTGATCAGATTTACGACGACCTTCACCATCATATCCTTCTCTTCCGTGCGGCTTTCGGCTATCATGAGCGTGAGGGCGACCAGCGTATTGTCGGCTATGCGCTTCGTGCCGTCCGGGTTGTAGAGGATACCGTTACCGGCCATGAACCACAGGAAAAGAGTAGCGGCAATGCGTTTGTTGCCGTCAGTGAACGAGTGGTTCTTCGTGACCAGGTAGAGCAGCATGGCGGCCTTTTCCTCGACTGAGGGGTAGAGGTCCTGTCCGTCAAATGTCTGGTAGATCTGGCCTATGGAACTTTTGAACGAGTCATCCTTCTCATTGGCAAACCATCTGCTTCCGCCAAACTTCTCCTTCAATTCACGGATAACATTCATGGCCCCTTCGTAGCTCGCATGGAATTTTTCTTCGTTCGTGGTCTGATCTAAGGACAACTGCTGATAATCGTACCTGTCCAGCGTGTCCAGCGCGTATGTGTAGTCAGTGACAACCGCCACCAGATTAAGCGCATCTTCGGAAGTCAATGCCTCCTGCGCCTTGACTGTCCGGCCCAGAACTGCCACCAATTGTTTTAATTCTGAATACCGCTGCTCGGTCAGGGCTTTGTTGACGGCATAGCCCTTTATCAGGTAGTCTTTCAGCACTCTGTTGGCCCAAATGCGGAACTGAGTACCACGCTGGCTTTTCACACGATATCCTACAGAGATGATGACATCCAAATTATAAAGAGCTGTCTGATAGGTCTGGTCCGCATCCTTACCCATATGTGCAAAATTTGCACACGTGGTCTC
The DNA here is from genome assembly GCA_944326225.1 of uncultured Bacteroidales bacterium. Lineage (GTDB taxonomy): Bacteria > Bacteroidota > Bacteroidia > Bacteroidales > UBA932 > Coprenecus. The sequence continues at coordinate 1,036 of CALVDI010000040.1, forward strand.
CCGTTCCAATTCATGTTCTTTGTAGATATTATTAATGTGACGCCCTATGACAGTCCTGTCCTTCTGAAACAGTTCCGCCATCTGTGCCTGCGAAAGCCACACTGTGTCTCCATCCATTCTGACATTCACAGATGTCTGTCCATCAGCAGTACGGTAAATTACAATTTTTTCTTTCCACTCCATATATCAATCATTTAAACTGCTTCTACCAGCTGGCATCTGCCAGAATGTTCACTACGCAGATACAACCGTAAATATAATCAATTTTCCACAGGTTCTGATAAAACTCTCAGAGTTCGGTTCAGATAAACCGGCCTGTGACGCTGGAAGGGCAGCGGCGGATGTCTTCGGGGGTGCCGGCAGCCACGATGCGGCCGCCTTCCTCGCCGCCGCCGGGGCCCATGTCGATAACGTAGTCGGCCGAGCGGATGACATCGATGTCGTGCTCGATGACGATGACCGTGGCGCCGTGGTCTATCAGGCTCTGGAAGACCTGCAGCAGGGTCTGTACGTCAGCGGGATGCAGACCGATGGTCGGCTCGTCGAACACGAAGACCGAATCGTCCTGACCGCGTCCCATCTCGCTGGCCAGCTTGAGACGCTGGGCCTCGCCGCCCGACAGTCCGGGAGTCTGCTCGCCGAGAGTCAGATAGCCTAAGCCAAGGTCCTGGAGCACCTGAAGCCGCTGACGCACAGTCCTGAGATCCCCGCACGCCACGAGAGCGTCGCTGACATCCATCGCCATCAATTCGGGAAGAGAGTGATAGGCTCCCTCGAAATTCTCCCGGCGGATATGGTAAGCCGCCTTGGAATAGCGGGAGCCGCGGCAGTCCGGGCAAGGTATGTCCACGTCGGGCAGGAACTGTACGTCAAGGCTGATGACACCCGTACCGTCACAGGTAGGACAGCGCAGACGGCCGGTATTGTAGGAGAAATCCCCGTCCTTCCAGCCTGCGGCCTTGGCATCGGGAGTCCTGGCGTAGACCTTGCGCAGCTCGTCGTGTACGTTGGCGTATGTAGCTACGGTAGAGCGGATATTGATACCTATTGGCGTAGCGTCTATCAGTTTGGCGTGCCGGATACCGTCGGCCTGTACGGACAGCACGTGGTCAGGCAACTTGCCGTCCGAGACCATCGCCTGCAGGCCCGGCACCAGACTCTCCAGTATCAGAGTCGTCTTGCCCGAGCCCGACACTCCGGTCACCACGGTCAACCGCCCCTTGGGGATATCCACCTCCAGCGGCTTCACCGTATGTATCGCAGCCGTCGAGATGTGGATACGTCCGTAAGCAAACATCTCGGATTCAGCAGCACGTTTCCTGGCACTCACCCCTGCCTGTCCGGTCAGAAACGGACCTATCTTCGAAGCCGAAGACCGTCCGATATCCTCCAGCGTCCCCTGCGCTATCACCTGTCCGCCCGAAGAGCCGGCCCCGGGCCCCATCTCGATCATCCAGTCCGACTCCTTGAGTATCTGCACGTCATGGTCCACGAGCACTATCGAATTGCCGTCGGCTATCAGGTCCTTCATCACCCCGGCCAGACCGACGATATTGGCCGGATGCAGTCCGATCGACGGCTCGTCCAGCACGTAGAGCACCCCGGTAGTACGGTTGCGCACCGCCCGGGCCAGCTGCATCCTCTGCCGCTCCCCGGTAGAAAGCGTGGACGAAGCGCGGTCCAGACTCAGATACCCCACGCCCAGATCCAGCAGACGCACCGAAGCGTCCAGGAACGACTCGCAGATCCTCTCGGCCATCGGACGCATCTCCTCCGGCAGGGAAGCCGGTACCCCGCGCACCCATTCCACCAGCTCCCGCAGACTCATCCGGCACGCCTCGTCTATGGAAATGCCCCTGACCCTCGGAGCACGGGCGGCCTCGGAGAAACGCGAGCCACCGCAGTCAGGACACGGCCCGGTCTTCAGAAACCGCTCCACCCGCTTCATCCCCTTCTCGTCCTTGACCTTCGCAAGAGCATTCTGCACGGTATAGACGGCATTGTAGTAGGTAAAATCCAATTCTCCGGCCTGATTGGTATTCTTCGAATGGTAGAATATGTGCTTCTTCTCGGCCGGTCCGTGAAAGACAATATCCCGCTCCTTCGGGGTCAACTGGTTGAAAGGCACGTCCGTGCGAACTCCCATCGCCCGGCAGACATCGGTCATCAGGGACCACATCAGGGTATTCCACGGCAGCACCGCTCCCTGATCGATGCTCAGGGTCTCGTCCGGCACTAAGGTGGACTCATCCACGGTGCGGACTGTTCCGGTGCCGTCGCAAGTAGGGCAGGCACCGCTGCTGTTGAAGGACAATTCCTCAGCGGACGGAGCGTAGAAATGCGCCCCGCACTCCGGGCAGACCAGTTCCAGACCGGCCGCCACATTGAGCGACGGCGCCACGTAATGCCCGTTCGGGCAGCGGTGGGAGGCCAGACGCGAATAGATCAGGCGCAGCATGTTGAGCAGCTCCGTCCCAGTGCCGAAGGTGCTGCGGATACCCGGCACCGCCGGCCTCTGGTGCATGGCCAGGGCCGCCGGCACGTAGAGCACCTCGTCCACGCTCGCCCGCGCCGCCTGAGTCATTCTCCGGCGGGTATATGTCGACAGCGACTCGAGATAGCGCCGCGAGCCCTCCGCATACAGTACCCCGAGGGCCAGCGAGCTCTTGCCCGAGCCGGACACCCCCGCAACGCCGACAATCTTCCCGAGCGGCACATCCACGTCTATGTTCTTCAGATTGTGCACCCTCGCCCCACGCACTTCAATCCTGTCCGGTCTGTTTTCCTTATTATCCCTTTCCATAATTTTGCCGATACTAATGTTCCCGCAAAATTACTATTTTTACCGCATGAAAAGACAACTCTGCACAATAACCATGACGGTGATGACGTTAGTCGGGGCGGCTGCGGCAGGCAGCGACAGCCTCTCGAGGTGGGTCAATCCCATGATAGGGACAAACGGAATGGGGCATACGTTCCCGGGAGCCTGCTATCCTTTCGGGATAGTGCAGCTCAGCCCGGACACGGATACCGTGCCGCACAACATCGACGGACGGTACCAGCCCGAAGCCTACCGATACTGCGCCGGCTACCAGTACGGTGACAGCACGATAGTGGGCTTCAGCCACACGCATTTCAGCGGAACCGGACACTCGGACCTCGGAGACGTGCTGCTGATGCCGGTCACCGGAGAGCTGAAACTGCGGCCCGGAACAGCAGCTGATCCGGATGCGGGATACCGGTCGAGGTACTCGCACGAGAGTGAGGTGGCCCGGCACTGATTTTTATATATCAGCAATATAAATTTGCCATACCTGCTGTAGGTAGCAACACGCATCCCAGTCGAAGACAGCTATCTTCGTAAAAGCCAACCGTGAGGCTTACCGAAAACAACATTTTCCTGTACGGCAGGCCCATCCCCAAGCCTTCATCGTCGGTACCGCTGCCTGGAAATAATCAAAATATTTTCGTAACTTTGAGGCGGAATACCCGAAGACACACAGACAATGGACACACAGCAGAGACTTTACCCTATAGGCATACAGACATTCGCGGATATCCGGAATGAGAACTACATGTACATCGACAAGACCGAGTACGTATACCGCATGACCCACTCCGGCGCGAGGTACATCTTCCTGAGCCGCCCGAGGAGGTTCGGCAAGTCGCTGCTGGTATCTACGCTGCACAGCTACTTCGAGGGACGGAGGGAACTCTTCGAGGGGCTGGCCATAGATATGCTGGAAAAAGAGTGGACGGTACATCCGGTGCTGCACTTCGACATGAGTATGGCCAAGCACATGGAGAAAGAGCAGCTCGAGTCCATGCTCAACCTCCAGCTGCTCAAATACGAGAATATATACGGCAAAGTAGAGGCGGAGGTAGGCCTCAATGACAGGCTTGCCGGCATCATCCAAAGAGCCTGCACACAGACAGGGCAGAAGGCAGTCGTACTCATCGACGAATACGACGCCCCCCTGCTGGACGCTGTGCACGAGGACACCACCCTCCCGGTGCTGCGCAACGTCATGCGCAACTTCTACAGCCCCCTCAAGGCCTGCGACCCCTACCTGCGCTTCGTCTTCATGACCGGCATCACCAAGTTCTCCCAGCTCAGCATCTTCAGCGAGCTCAACAACTTGAGGAACATCAGCATGGATCCTTCCTACGCCGCTGTCTGCGGAATCTCGGAGGACGAGATGCTTTCACAGATGAGCGGGGACATCGACACAATGGCAGAGAATATGGCCCTTGACCGAGGGCAGCTTCTCGAAAAACTTAAGAACTATTACGACGGATACCACTTCACATGGCCCTCACCCGATATCTACAATCCGTTCAGCATAGTATGTGCCTTCGCTGACAATAAGATAGACGCCTACTGGTTCGGCAGCGGAACTCCGACATACCTGATAGAGATGATACGCAAGTTCCGCATGACACCTATCCGGCTGGGAGATACGTGCAAGGTCGGCAAGGACGAATTTGACAGACCCACAGAACGGCTGTCCAGCATCATCCCCCTGCTCTATCAAAGCGGATACTACACCATCAAAAAGGGCATACCCACCATCGAATCCTATACCCTGGGCATACCGAACCAGGAGGTGAGGATAGGTCTGTTCCGTTCACTGATACCATACTACGTGACTCCCGACACCATATCGGCCTCCTCCACCCTCATAACCATGGCGGAATGTCTCCTCGAAGATGACATGGACGGAGCACTGAGGGCCATGCAGACCTTCCTCGGCACCGTCCCCTACACCGACAACACTGACTACGAGGGTCACTGGCAGCAGGTACTCTACATCATATTCTCCCTTCTGGGATACTACGCGGACGTGGAGGTGCGCACCCCGAAAGGCAGAGTGGACATGGTCATGCGCACGGCCACGAGACTCTACTTAGTGGAGCTGAAGCTCGACGCCGGCACCGACACCGCCATGCAGCAGATCGACCTGAAGCAGTACCCGGAGCGCTTCGCCCTCTGCGGCCTCCCCATCGTCAAGGTCGCCGTCAACTTCGACCGTGAGACCCACAACATCAGCGGCTGGAGGATTTCATAGCAAATCATAGCGGTAAAGACGGGCGGCTGCGCAGTCCCCGCCGGCATCCGCCCAGACATATACGGACTTGCCGTCCGCCGACAGGGAAAGAGTCCTGACCCTGCAGTCCAGCCGGTATGTCCCGAGAAGATTGCCGTCCCAGTCAAAACGGAAGACATAGTCGTAGTCCGGAGAGTCCACGTGACGGTAAGCGGCGAGCACCTGCGAGCCGTCGGAGGCCGCACAGGTATAGCGGGCGGCAGGATCTGCTTTACGGTACACAGATACCACTCCTTCATTTCCTGGAACAAACACATACTCCGGTGCGGAAAAATCAGGACCGGTCATAATCCTCACCGGTCTGGAGAGATCTCCGTCATAAAGCTCGGCCATCGAAGAATTGCCGTCGAAAAAGAACACCCTTCCCCTTACCGCATCCGCCGCCAGACTTCCCTGAGTCACATTTGTGGAAAAATACTCCGTTTCCGGCACCGTCCACTGCCAGGAGGTATCCGTAACGGCCAGGCGCGGCTGACGGTTGGAGTGTCCGCTGCTGTCCTCGAAATAACGGGGATTAAGCATCAGAACACGGTCGTCGTAACCGGTAAAAGCCTGCGCCACATAGCTGACGGCTGCCGTCGGACGGATGTCCTCAAGCCAGTCCTTCCGCCGTGCGTCCGGCTCCAGGACGACGAACTGCTTCTTGACTATATCGAAGAGTATGAGACTGTCTCCGCCCAACGCGCTCTGCATGTAAAAGAACTCCCCGGCCCCTGAGCCGTAGGGCAGAACCGTTCCGAGGACAGACCAGTCCTGAATACGGAAGACTTCGAGGATATTCATGCACTCATTGCCGTCAGCAGTATTCAGCACTATCGCCAGGCTGTCCCGCCAGACGTACACCGAGGATTCAAAGCCGTCGGGGACATATTCCAAGGCCCGTGGAGAAAGCCGCACGGCATTTTCAAGAAGGTCGTTTTCAAGCACATCGCTGACAGCCTGCGCCCGGCAGGATACCGCCGCACAGAACTGGATAAGCGACAGCAGAATGGAGAAAATTGGTTTCAGTGTTTTCATGTCATTATGGTATTTTAAAATTTGACTTCAAATCCTATGAGTACATTCAGGGGCCTCAGGCGGTAGCTGTAGCGGGTGACATTCAGCGGACTCAGCATGGTGTAGGTGTAGTCCCGGGTATCCAGCAGGTTCCTGGCATGCAGGAAAATCTGGAATTTACGGGAGACAAACCAGTACAGGGAGGCATCCAGCAGGCACATCTGCACCAGATTGTCCTCGGCGTACTTATCTAAATAATGCTCGGCCGTGACATCGATGGAAACGGACCTGTGAGGAAAGAAAGAGAGGGTAAGTTTCTGGTTGAGCCCGTGGCTGTCCCCCTCATCCTGCCCGCCGGAGGAGCTGTAGCGGCTCAGGGACCACCCTCCGCTGTAATCCACCTTCATCCACCTGGCGATGTCTCCTATGAACTTTAGACCGGCAGTATAGGTGTACGAACGGTACGGTATCACCGTCCCCTCCTGATTGATATTGGAGGAGGACATGGCGAAGCCGCCCGACAGGTCTATCTTGCCGCTGAATCCGTGGAAGGCCTTCGACAGGACGGCATCCGCACTTACCAGGCTGTAGTCCGTCACCTCGTCCGACTGCCAGCTGAGGATGTACTCGTCCACGAAGTAGCGGGTGTACTGGAAAGAGCGGCTGGCATTGTAACGTCCGTTCATTTTCAGGTACCAGCCGGAGATGGGGTCGCGGAAGTCCAGGCTGCCCGCCACATTCCACTGGGGATTCTGGGTAAGTTCCGTCCGGCCCAGGGACATATAGCGGAAATTCTGGAGGATGAGACCGTCGTAGATCCGCTGCTCGTCCACGCTGCTGCGGGAGTACGAGCCGAGCAGGTAGCCACACAGCCTCGGGCCGAAATCGTATTTCACGCTCAGTGACGGATTGACGGCCCAGAGGTGGTCATGCAAGCGTTCCTCCAGCCGGTAATCGAGATACTGGTACCATGCCTCCACTCCCAGATTCATGCGCAGACGACCAGCTGTAAAACTCAGAGCCGCGTATTCCCTCGGCTTGAGATATTGCAGCATTACGTCATTGCCCATACGGTCTGAAAACACAGGGTCGGAAAGAGAGACCCCCGCCGTTGACGTCCGGAAAGTACGGTACAGGTAAGGAATGGACGAATATAGGTTCAGACTGAGGTTCTTTGCTACGCGGAAACGATTGCTGAATTTCAGCATATTGTAGAATATCCGGCTGTCTACGCTCTGTGAAGCTGTATCCCCCTCATCCGGAGCCATGATGTCCATCAGTTCTCCGCTCTCCGTGTACTGGGAAAACATGTTGAAGGAGTAAATCCATTTCCCGGCATTCTTCGTAAAGGCAAAATAGTTCAGCAGGTTCATGTCCCGGTCCTCCACATTCTGTAGGCGGTTCTCACTCCCCGAGACCGCGCTGCCGGCAGTGGTGCCGCGGAGGTCAAAGCGGAGCTTGTCTTTCAAATACACTTTACGGCTGTTGATTTCAACTGACAGGTCTCCGGAAGCGTAATACGAGGCTGAACCCACTTCGTTGCGGTCGATGAAAGACAGGGCACTGCCGTCATTCTCCATATAGGTCTGCTCCACCTCGCTGCCGGAGGTCAGGGCATTGTGCTCGAACTTGCCCCCTACGCCTAAGACGGTGCTTTCCCCTATCGGCACAGTGTGGTTGGTGGTCACGGAATAAGCTGTGTTGAAACGGGTACGGTCCTGGTCTATGGGTGCCTGGGCATGGTTTACGGACAGCATCTGGGCAGGACGGTAGCGGTCTATGAACTCTATCTCGTCCACACCGACGATGAATACGTTGGGATCCGACTCGTAGATGATGTTGTTGCCCGCGGCATCGGTCTTGGCCGTATTGATGCTCTGATAGTTCCGTCCGATGAACATACCGAAGGCACTGGCCGAGTACGGCACGTGCGGGGCCGCCGTGGAATATCCGGCCTCCCCCTGGAGCGCACCTGTCCACCTGCCCTTGGCCCCTTCCTTCAGACGGATGTTGATGGAGGCGATATTGCTCTCGACCGCCCCTTCTAAAGCCTTCACCGGCTGATGGTTCTCGTAGATGTCGATAGCAGCCAGGTCCTGCGGATCGATGTTCTGGGTTGCAATATTGTACCTGGAGCCTAAAAGATCCCGTCCCTCAATGTACAGCCTTCCTATCTCCCTGCCCTGATATTTCACCCTGCCCTCCTTGGTCACGTCCATCCCCGGCAGCTTTTTTAGAATATCTCCGAGACTCCTGTCATCCTGAGATACATACGTCGGCACACTATACTCTATCGTATCACCCCGCAGCCGCACCTTCTCAGCCTTCACCACAACTTCGTCCAAAACCAAGGCTTCTTCTCTCAGGCCCACCTCATACCAGTCCCCAAAAGGGCTGTCAAGCCTTTTGGAAGCATAACCCATCATGCTCACCTCGATATACCCTCCTGCTCCCGCACCATCAGCATTAATCGAGAATTTCCCTCCGCTGTCAGCCACTGTATAATCCACCACTTTTCCGGCATTGTCCTTCAGCATCACTATTGCCCCCTGCAGGGCCGTTCCGGCGGCCGAATCCACCACAGTACCTTCAACCGTCCGGGCTGCCGCAGCACCGCATAGCAGCGCCGTCATCAGCAGCACTATTGAGCATTTCCTTCTCATGGCCGTCTACCGCTCCATAAAATCGAACATCATCTCCATTTTTACAAGAGCCGACGGGTCCGAAACCCTTATCTCTATATCCTTGAGATAAAGCTTGCAGGCCCGGAACAACTCAGTCATACTCATGTACAGGGCGTCCATGTATTTCCTCCGGGAAGTTTTGAGGAAAAGGTACCGGGGCATCTCCACCGCCCCGGAAGCCAGGTAGATTCCACGCGCGATAAACGTATAATGCCCCCTGCTGTCCTCCACCTTCAATATAAGACCGGGCAGACCGGAGAATTTCCATGGTCCGGTCTGCATCGGCAGCTGAGGCGCGAACCATGCCGTATAGTCCCTGCCCCTGAAACTGCAGACCGCCTTCTGGACCATGTAGCCGAGAAGGGTATCCGTTTCATCCTGTATTTTCCAGTCCATCTCCGGAAGGTCTTCCTCGTATTTAAAATCCGTATTGCAGACCCGGCCAGTACAGGTAAGTTTCCCGCTGCGCGGATAATTCTGGAAAAACATGCTGTAAAATGCAGGGGCATATTTTACTTTATTGTAAATACTCCGGTACATTGTACGTGATGCCCCGGACTGAAGGAGCGAATCCAGTCCAAGATATACCGTAGAGCAGAAGCGGCTGACATTATTTCCTATCTCAAGTACCATCATCTGCTCCACGGCCGTCCCCTGTACGGTATCCACCATTATCTCCATCGCATAATCCACCCGCATCAAGCACTGACCTATAGAATCCGCACCATAGTAATAATCGTCTACATACACCTCTGTCAACCACGGCTTGTCGATTGAATAGCTAAAAGAGCCATGCTGCGCGGCCATACCGGGAGAAAGCAGCAAAAATGCCGTAACAACAGTAATAACTTCCTTTTGCATAATGTTTGAATTTTAGCGTTACGCTTTCAAAATTAGGCAGAGGAGGCTTTCAAAACAATGCTTTCAGTTTCAGAAAAGAGGATTTCAGCCTATTTCACAAGACTAATTTTCAAGACATTAAGATTTCACACTCTCTGTGTCAGCCAGCAGGGCTTTCAGCCACTGGCTGAGATTGACGCTACGGTCCTTCAGGCCGAATCTGGAGCGGAGGGCACTGGCCGTGTTATAGTGTCCGTGGCCGCCGTCATTGAGGATAAAAGTAATGTCCTTGCCGTTGAGTCCGGCGGCATAGAGGCAGCAGTAGCCTATCTCCTGATCGGTGAGGCCGTATGACCTGAGCCTGCCGACGAACTCCGGATGTGTTACGGAATAGGAGGCAAGCATGGCCGAAAGCAGGCTGTTCTTGTCGGACACGAAACCGCGGAGCTGCCTGATACTGTCCTTGGATATTCCGTCGGAAATGTCCTTTTCAGAGGCAAGGCGCATCAGCAGGGAGACAAGATCGCTGATGGAACGTACGGAGTCTGAGTCGAAGGCAGGAACTGATGCCGCGGTTTTCTTTCTCAATGCGGCCCTATGCCGGAAGAACAATGCAAGCACAGCCAGGAGCACCACTGCCACAACTGCGACGATCAGAATTACGACAGAAACATCTTCTTCGGATGCAGTCGCAGCTTCATTTGCGACAACCCCGTTGCGCTCTGAAATACTGTCGTCTTCCAATATGATGATGCCGGAAGGACTGTTTTTCAAACTGTCATACAGTGCTTTATCCGATTCATAACTGACAGATGCCGGAGCATCCCCTGGAACGTATGCCCGGTCAACCCGCATCGTATCTCCGTCCTCAATATAAAAATACCTGTCGATGATGACACTCGTATCCCGCTGTCCCTGTGCCGCAGATAGGAAGCAACAGAAAGACAGGAATATAGAGCACAATATTTTGGAGACACTGCCTGACATGCTGCAAATATACAATGATTTTTGTAACTTTGAGGCTGGAAACCCAAAAGCGCACAGACCATGGACACACAGCAGAGACTCTACCCGATAGGCATACAGACATTCGCGGATATCCGGAATGAGAATTACCTGTACATCGACAAAACTGAGTATGTGTACCGAATGACTCATTCGGGGGCGAGGTACATCTTCCTCAGCCGCCCGAGGAGGTTCGGAAAGTCACTGTTGGTATCCACCCTTCACAGTTACTTCGAAGGACGCAAGGAGCTCTTCAAGGGGCTGGCCATAGAGGCGCTGGAAAAGGACTGGACGGTGCATCCGGTGCTGCACTTCGACATGAGTGTCGCCAAGCATACGGACAAGGAGCAGCTGGCATTGATGCTGGACGACCAACTCTCAGGATACGAAAGAATCTACGGCCTGAAGTCCGAAAAGGACAAAGGTCCGAACCTGCGTTTAAAAAGACTGATAGAGACCGCCTGCACACAGACCGGGCAGAAAGTGGTCGTGCTCATCGACGAATACGACGCACCCCTGCTGGACGTAGTCCACGAGGATACGACCCTCCCGGTACTCCGCAACGTCATGCGCAACTTCTACAGCCCCCTCAAGGCCTGCGACCCGTATCTCCGCTTCGTCTTCATGACCGGCATCACCAAGTTCTCCCAGCTCAGCATCTTCAGCGAGCTCAACAACCTGGAGAACATCAGTATGCTGGAGCAGTACGCAGCCGTATGCGGCATCACCGAGGAAGAGATGCTCACCCAGATGAGCCCGGACATCGACAGACTGGCCCAGAGGCTGGAGCTCAGCCGCGAAGAGACACTGGACAAGCTGAAATCCAAGTACGACGGATACCACTTCACCTGGCCATCCCCGGACATCTACAATCCGTTCAGCCTCCTCAGGGCCTTCGCCAACGCAAAACTCGACTCCTACTGGTTCGGCAGCGGCACACCGACCTACCTGATAGAGATGATGAGAAAATTCCACGTCACACCCTCACGCATAGGAGGAAACTCGGCCCCTGCCCCGGCGTTTGATGCCCCTACGGAGAGAATGACGGAGATAACTCCGCTGCTCTATCAGAGCGGATACATCACCATCAAGGCATACGACCGGATAATTGACCTCTACACGCTGGATATTCCCAACAACGAGGTGCGCATAGGCCTGATGCGCTCCCTCCTGCCCTACTATGTCACCCCTCCGTACACCACCGAGGCCTCAACCACCGTCGCCAGAATATACGGAGCCATCCTGAACGAGGACCTTGACGGCGCCCTCCGCCTCCTCCAGACCTTCCTCGGCACCGTCCCCTACACCGACAACACTGACTACGAGGGTCACTGGCAGCAGGTACTCTACATCATATTCTCCCTTCTGGGATACTACGCGGACGTGGAGGTGCGCACCCCGAAAGGCAGAGTGGACATGGTCATGCGCACGGCCACGAGACTCTACTTAGTGGAGCTGAAGCTCGACGCCGGCACCGACACCGCCATGCAGCAGATCGACCTGAAGCAGTACCCGGAGCGCTTCGCCCTCTGCGGCCTCCCCATCGTCAAGGTCGCCGTCAACTTCGACCGTGAGACCCACAACATCAGCGGCTGGAGGATTCAATAACCTGGACGACTGACCGAGACAATGCAAGGACTGATAGACAGACAGCTGGCCTCATGGCCGGAAGCGGCGCGGAGATACAGTGACCTGCGCGAGGTAAAGACTAAGGAAATAACCATCGGCGGTATGCCGGTCAGGGTGCAGTACAATCCCGCCCGGGCAGTCTCCACCCTGGCCCGTACCGACGCGGCCTCCATCGCGGCCCGGCCCTGCTTCCTGTGCCGGGAAAACCGTCCGCAACAGCAGGAGGCCCTGCCCTTCGAGGGCTGCGACGGCCGCCGCTACGAGATACTGGTCAACCCATTCCCCATTTTCCCCGAGCACTTTACCATACCGGCCGTGGACCATGTGCCGCAGCGGATAGCGGGCCGCTTTCCCGACATGCTCCGCCTCGCCGAAGCATTTCCCGACATGACAGTCTTTTACAACGGACCTGAGAGCGGAGCCAGTGCCCCCGACCACTTCCATTTTCAGATGGGCTGCAAGGGATTCCTGCCGGTGGAAAGGCATTTCGGGCTGCTGGGGCCGAGAACAGTCATGCGCCCCGGGGCCGCCGTCATTGCCCTGACGTCCGCCTACATCCCCGGACTGCCGGTCATCACCGCCCCGGACGCCAAGTCAGCCGAAGCGGCATTTCTCAGGGTACTGCGTTCCATGCCCGTCAGTCCTAGTACCGGCGAGCCGCAGCTCAACATCCTCTGCTGGAAGGAGCGGACTGACAGCGACACCGTCTTCCGCATCCTCGTCATTCCCCGCAAGGCCCACCGCCCGTCCTGCTACTACGCTCCGGAAGGAGAGGCCGTGCGCATCAGCCCCGCGTCCGTGGACCTCGGAGGAGTGTTCATCGTACCGGTGGAGGAGGATTTCCGCAGGACCGATGCCGAGGTGCTGCAGAGCATCATCCGGGAAACGGTCGACACCTCCTGGCAGCCGGTCATCGACGTGGGGCTGCTCACCGCTCCGGAGCTGAGGGTGCGGTTCAACCAGCCGTTCTCAATCAGCGGCATCAGCGGGCAGGAGGGACTTTCCGGGGACAGGGACAATATCTCCGGCGAGCAGGTCTTCACCCTTCAGGACGGAATGGTGCGGTGGAACGGGAAATGCTACGGGAAAATGGAGTTCAGGCCGGCTTCCGCGGAAAGCACATTTACTCTGCACCGGGTGAAAATAGGCATCAACTTCCATTGGGAGCGGGAGGAGGACCAGATGTTCTCCGGCGGACTGACCGTTCTTCCTGCCGGTGAGGGGCTTGTAGCCATCAACAGCGTGCCGGTGGAGGACTACCTGCTGAGCGTGATCTCCTCGGAGATGAACGGGGACGCGCCGGAGGAATTTCTCAAGGCCCATGCCGTCATCTCGCGGTCGTGGCTGCTGGCCCGGCCTACGCTCGGGGGCGGCACGACTCAGGACAATGCACATGCCGAAGGCAATCCCGCAACAGCGGCTGCATCCCAAAGGCCACACCTGCACGAACAGAAATGTCAGAAATTCCAGGACAACGGACATTACTGCCAGGAAACTTCCAAGTCGAGTTCCTGTGACAATGTACGCCCCGGAAAACAAGATTCCCATAATACGCGCATCATCCGCTGGTACGACCGGGAGGACCACACCCTCTTCGATGTCTGCGCGGACGACCATTGCCAGAGGTACCAGGGACTGCTGCGGGCCGGCAACGCCAATATCCGTCGGGCCGTGGAAGCCACCCGGGGGCTGGTGCTGACCGACGGGCCTGACGGCAGCATCTGCGACACCCGTTTCTCCAAGTGCTGCGGAGGAGTGTCGGAGCGGTTTTCCGCCTGCTGGGCAGATGAGGATTTTACTTACCTGCAGGCCATCAGAGACACCTACGCAGAGAACAGCACATCCCCGGCCGGCTCTGTCCCGGACCTTTCCGACGAGCAGACTGCCCGGGATTGGATATTGTCCTCACCGGAAGCATTCTGCAACACCTCCGACCCGGTCCTGCTCTCCACCGTCCTGAACTCCTACGATCAGGAGACCGCTGATTTCTACCGCTGGAAGGTGGAATACACTCAGGCCGGACTGAGCGACCTGCTCCGCCGCCGTTCCGGCATCGACTTCGGAGACGTGCTGGAACTCCGGCCGCTGAAGCGCGGAGCCTCCGGACGCATCATCGAACTGCTCATCCAGGGTACCCTCCGCACGGTCATCGTCGGCAAGGAACTGGAGATCCGCCGCTGGCTGTCCGAATCGCACCTGTACAGCTCGGCTTTCGTGGTGGACACCGTCTATGAGCAGAGGCCGGGCGGAGTCCATGTCCCTTCCAAATTCATCCTGCACGGAGCCGGATGGGGACACGGCGTCGGACTGTGCCAGATCGGAGCCGCAGCCATGAGCGCACGGGGCTGCACCTTCGACCGCATCCTCGCCCACTACTTCCGGGGCTCATGCCTCACCCGACTGTACTGAGACCAAGGCCGCCCAGAAGGTCACGCGGCAGAAAAACGTGAAAATTGCACTCGCTTTCACAAGCGGCTCAGAATAAACACTTTACAAAACGCACTGCATTTTTCGGCTACCCAGAAAGACGTGAAAATTGCACTCGCTTTTACAAGCGGCTATAAACCAAGGCATTACAAATTGCACTGCAATTCTCGGACTCTCTTGATGCCACGAGAATTGCACCCTCTTTTGCAATCAGCTATAAACCAATACATTACAAATAGGCCTGCAATTCTCGGACTCCCTTGATGCCACGAGAATCGCGCTCTCTTTTGCAATTCGCTATAAACCAACGCATTACAAATAGCCCTGCAATT
>CALVDI010000041.1 GCA_944326225.1 uncultured Bacteroidales bacterium
CCGATGCATTTCTCGGGATTGACCAGAGAAAGGAAGTTGTAACCCTTGCCGTTGACCTCATGGGACAGGGCAATGGCCTCGGTGGGGCAGTTGACGACGCATACGCCGCAGCCCTTGCACCTCTCTTTGTCTACTACAATAGCTCCTTGTGTTGCCATAAAATTAGTGTTTGTTATTGGTTATTGAAATTTAAGAATCCGAATGATGATACTACCCGCTCGCTGATATAGTCCCAGCGCAGGATTATCCCGATGATGAGGATAATCCCCATCCAGATGAATCCTTTGGTGGTAGGTGTCTGGTCCGTATACCAGTTCTTGAGCTTGATGAAGGGGTTCATTATTTGGAAATGTCTGATTTCTCAATTCTTATACGTGCATCCACTGCTGTGACGGACTTGGAGTTGCCGAGCAGGGGATTGATGTCCATCTCGAAGATCTCCGGAGCAGCCGCGCAGAGGGCGGAAACCCTGCGGATAACCTCGTTGAACAGTGTAAGGTTGACGCCTTCCTTGCCGCGGATGCCCTCAAGCAGCTTGATGGCCCGCAGTCCGCGGATCATCTCGTCGGCCTCGACGGTGGAGACAGGAGAAAGCGCGCAGTTGATGTCGTGCAGGGCCTCTACATAGATGCCGCCCAGACCGCAGAGGATGAGATGTCCGAACTTGTCCTCTCTCTTGGCTCCTACGAATATCTCGGTGCCGCTGAGCATCGGCTGCAGCAGGACGCCTGTGGCATCCTTGATACGCATCATCCTGTAGAACTCGGATGACAGGGTGGTGTCGTCGGTGATGTTGAGGGATACTCCGCCTACATCCGACTTGTGGATGGGTCCTACGACTTTCATCACCACGGGATATTTGATCTCCTTGGCGGCCTCAAGCGCAGCTCCGAGCTCGCTTACGACATACTCCTTCGAGCGGTTGATGCCGGCGGCGTCCAGCAGAAGCTGAACCTGGTCGGGGGCCAGATATCCGTTGGGATTTGCGTCTATGACCTCACGTATCATCTTCTTGTCCACGGGAGGCAGTGTGCAGTCTTCTATGGGTCTGGGACGGTTCATGATCTTGACGATGGCTGAACCGAGGGCCACCTCGTCGGGGAAGCTGATACCGCCTTTGTCGTGGAACGCCTCGATCTCGTTCCTGGCATTGACGATAGAGGGAAGGACGGGATATATAGGCTTCTTGGAAGTCCTTATCTTCTCGCTGATAAGGTCATATACGTCGTATACCGTACTGAGTCCGGGGTTGCCGAATATGATGGTGATGGCATCCACGTCAAAGTCGTTCTCGCAGGCATCCAGGATATAACCCAGCTGCTCGGCGGTACCGGTGGCCAGAAAGTCGATAGGATTGGCTGTGGACGAACCCAGGTACAGTCTTGCAAGCAGTTCCTGAGCCTTGGGCCCGGAAAGTCTGGGTATCTCGATGCCGTTGGAGGAGAGCACGTCGGTCTGCATGACGGCGGGACCTCCGGCATGGGTGACAATCGCCACTTTACGACCGTTCGGCTCCGGATACATCATGGCTGCCGCTACTGTTACCAGCTCGGTGCGGCTGTAGCACCTTACGATGCCGGTCTTGCGGAACAGGGCGTTGACAGCCTTGTCGGGCGAAGCCATGGCACCGGTGTGCGATGATGCCGCGCGGCTGCCGGCCTCGCTGTAGCCGGCCTTGATGGCTGCTATCTTGGCACCTTTGGCTATCAGAGACTTGGCATGTTTGGCCAGCTTGGCCGGATTGTTCATGCTCTCGATGTAAAGCATGATGACGGGCGAGCTCTTGCCGTGTACGTATGTCTCGTCCATATATTCGAGGGCATCCTCCACGCCTATCTGGGCGCAGTTGCCGACTGAGAATACCTGGTTGAAATGCAGGCCGAGCTGCATGGCCGCCTCAAGGATGAATACGATGGTGGCGCCGGAACCCGATATGAGGGTTGCGCCCATGGGATTGATCTTAGGTATGGGCTGGATGAACGCACCGATGTAATGGCTGGTCATCACACCCACGCAGTTGGGGCCAATGAGGGCGGTGTTGGTGGAGTTGCAGACCTCCGTTATCTTCCTTTCCCACTCCGCACCTTCGGCACTGTCCTCCTTGAATCCTGCAGAGAGTATGATGATGGCCTTGCAGGTCTTCTTGTTGCAGAGTGTCTCTACGGTTGCGAGACAGGTCTTGGCCGGAATGGCCAGTATCGCGCAGTCTACAGAGGGAAGTTGCTCTATATCCCTGTAGGATTTGACTCCCTGAGCCGAGTCGCATTTGGGATTGACGACATACAGCTCGCCAGAATAGTGTGTGTCCAGCAGGTTCTTAAGTGTGGCTCCGCCAGGCTTGTGGACGTCGTCTGAACCACCGACTACCACGATGCTTTTGGGGGCGATTAACTCTTTTGTTATCATTGTGTGAAAATTTCTTCTATAATTTTGCAAATATACTAATTTTATACCAAAATAAACCCGGGGCTTTCAATATTTAATGAGGGTGTTGAATATTGTAAGAAAAATATAGGGATTTCGGGCAGTTCTTATTAAATTTGTAAATTTGACTGAATGGATGAATATGGGAACATTGCTTATAAGGAATGTCGTCAGGGACGGAGTTCCTTGCGACATATATATAAAGGAGGGGGTGATCAGCAGTATTGGCCGGGGACTTGACCTGGAAGCGGATACTGTCCTGGACGGTGGCGGGAAGACCGTGATGCCGGCCTTTGTCAATATGCACACCCATTCTGGGATGACTCTTTTCAGGGGAATCTGCGAGGATATGCCGCTTTCAAGATGGCTTGACGCGGTATGGAAGGCCGAGACCGTACTGGACGACGAATTTATCTACTGGGCGACCCGTCTGGCATGTCTGGAGATGATAAAGACCGGAACAGTGTCTTTCAACGATATGTACTGGAGGATTGACAAGGCCGCCAAGGCGGTGGAGGACAGCGGCATGAGAGCGCATCTGACTTATTGTTTCCTCGACGGAGGCGATAATGATAGGCAGAGACGTCAGCGCGAGGAGTGTACCGCCATGTATGAGGTTTCCCGGGTCTGGTCTCCAAGGGTACAGTTCGGGGTGTCGGTTCATGCGCATTATACTGTGTGTGATGACAATATGCTCTGGGCAGCGGATTTTGTCAGGAAACATTCCCTGCTGCTGCATACGCATATCTCGGAGACCCGTTCGGAGAATGAGTCGCATACGGCCCGCTATGGAGTGTCTCCGACCCGCCGTCTGGCGGATATGGGACTGCTCGGCAGGGATGTCGTGGCGGCCCACACTCTATGGCTCAGTGAGGAGGATGTCCGCCTGCTGGGAGAGTCCGGTACTACAGTGGTACACAATATAAATTCCAATCTCAAGCTGGCTTCAGGTTACCGTTTCCTGTACAATGAACTGCGGGATGCCGGAGCCAATGTCACTATGGGTACGGACGGCTGCGGCTCGTCCAACAATCTGGACATGAGGGAGGCCCTGAAAACGGCGGCTCTGATGCAGAAAGCCTGGAGGGAGGATCCGGCGGCACTGCCTGTAGACGAACTGCTGGCTATGGGAACACGAAACGGAGCGAAGGGGCTCGGGCTCAATTCGGGTGTCGTGGAGGAAGGAGCCTTGGCGGACCTGATACTGGTGGATACGGATTCGGCATTTTTTATACCTGAGCATAATTTCAAGGCCAATCTGATATATGCGGCCAACAGCTCATGCATCGACACGCTTATCTGCGATGGCCGTGTGCTGATGTCGGGCGGCAAGGTTGACGGAGAGAAGGAGGTGCTGGCACGCGCAAGGGAGGAAGCCGGACGTTTTATAAGGAAAATAAATTCAATATAATATGGATAGTAGAATGACAGCTATAATCGAGGCGGCGGATTATATGGCCTCGCGCCTCGGAGGCCGGAAGCCTCAGGTCGGAATAATCTTGGGCAGCGGTCTCGGCAAACTGGCCGACAGGATAGAGGAACCGATGGTGATACCCTACACCGATGTGCCTAATTTTGTGAAATCCACGGCGATAGGCCATAAGGGCAACTTCATCGCGGGAACTCTCGGCGGGAAATTCGTGTTGGCCATGCAGGGCCGTTTTCACTATTACGAGGGATATCCCATGGAAAAGGTGACTTTGCCGGTAAGGGTTATGGTGCGTCTGGGCATCAAGACTCTCTTCGTCTCCAATGCGGCCGGAGGTGTCAATTTCGACTTCAGGGTGGGCGACCTGATGATTATCAAGGATCACATCAACAAGCTGCCCAACCCTCTTATCGGCCCCAATCTGGAGGAGTTCGGACCACGTTTTCCCGATATGACCCGTCCGTATGATCCCAAGTTGATCGCTCTTGCCGAGGAGATAGGTCGTGAAAAGGGCATAGAACTGAAGAAAGGAGTCTATCTGGCCGGAACGGGCCCCAGCTATGAGACTCCGTCCGAATACAAGTATTTCCGTATGATAGGCGCCGATGCGATAGGCATGTCAACCATCCCGGAGGTGATAGTGGCCCGCCACAGCTCTGTGCCGGTGTTCGGCATGTCTGTGATAACGAATGAGGCTCACGATGACTATGCCGAGGACTTCGAGAACAACGGAGACGATGTCGTAAGGGCGGCGGATGCGGCGGCAGACCGTATGACGGCTATTTTTACGGCATTGATAGAGAGGATGTAACGCCGTGCAGCTCGACAGTCTGTTCACATACGACAGTGTGGCGCTCAACGCAGCGGGTGACGGAGTGGTGATAGTCGACCAGACTCTGTTGCCTGGAGAGGAGCGGTTTCTTACCCTCAGGGATGAGCACGAGGTCTATGAGGCTATCGCCAAATTGCGGGTCAGGGGAGCTCCGGCCATAGGTGTAGCCGCTGCATACGGACTGTATGTCTCGTTGTTCAATAAGAACAGGGCTGTGTCTCTCAGTTGCAGTGAGTTTATCGCGGAATTTTACAGGATAAAGGAATATATCGGCTCCGCCAGGCCTACAGCCGTGAACCTTCCGGCCGCGCTGGAGAGGATGACCCGTTGTCTGGAGTCGCACAAGGACGGTTCGGTTCAGGAGATTCTGTCCGCTCTGCGTCGGGAAGCCGAGGCTGTCAAGGCGGATGATATGGCCATGTGCCGCTCGATAGCCGGCTACGGTGCCTCTCTGATAGACCGTCCCGGCATGGGGATTCTGACACACTGCAATGCCGGGCATTATGCCGTGTCCAGGTACGGTACGGCTCTGGCTCCCGTATATCTGGCTCACAGCCGCGGTATGGCTCCCCGCGTATATGCAGACGAGACCCGTCCTCTGATGCAGGGAGCGCGTATTACTGCATTTGAACTCAGCAAGGCCGGAGTGGATGCGACCCTCCAGTGTGACAATATGGCCGCGTCCCTGATGGCCTCGGGCAGGATAGACCTGGTCTTCACCGGCTGCGACCGGGTGGCTGCCAACGGAGATACTGCCAACAAGATAGGAACTTCGGCTCTGGCCATACTCGCCTCCTATTACCATATCCCCTTTTATATTCTTGGACCTACATCTTCCATAGACCCTTCTGCGGCTTCCGGGAAGGATATCCCCGTGGAGCAGCGTGAGGCGGAAGAGGTGACGGAACTGTATTTCCGGCACAGGATAGCCCCGGACGGTGTCAAAGTCTACAATCCGGCCTTTGACATCACTCCGGCTTCGCTTATAAGCGGAATAGTGACGGAAAAGGGTATCTTCAGATATCCGTACGATTTTTCAGACTTACAACTTAAAGACTTGACAGTATGATTAAGAATCTGGTTTTTGATCTGGGCGGAGTGATAGTCCCATTGAACCGTGTCGCCTGTATCAGGGCATTCAACGATATAGTCGGCTACCGGGATTTCGGTGAGGTACTCAGGTCTTACCGTCAGATAGGCTTCTTTGAGAAATTCGAGACGGGGCAGATATCAGCGCGTCAGTTCCGGCAGATTATCCGGACACATTCGGCCATTATCAAGGACGGTAAGCCGAAGATAATTTCGGACAGGGAGATAGACTACTCGCTCAACTGTTTTCTCAATGATATACCACAGGACAAGATAGAGACCCTGCTGTTCTACCGCAATGACTACCGTATGCTGCTGCTCAGCAATACCAATCCCATAGGCATGGCATACTGCCGCAAGCTCTTCAAGGACAAGGGATATGATGTCAAGGAACTCTTTGACAAGCTGTATCTGTCGTATAGGATGAGACTCGCCAAGCCTGATAAGGCCATATTCCTGAAGATGATAAAGGATTCGGGCATCGTACCCGAAGAGACACTGTATATCGATGATTCTCCGGCCAATATAGAGGCCGGCAAGGCACTGGGCCTGCACACAGTGCTCTATAACCCCAAGGACGATCTGTATGGCAAGATTTCTGAGTATCTCGAGCGGGAGCAACGGTAACTGTTACTATATAGGCAATGAGAGTACGGCCCTGGTAGTGGATGCAGGGATAGGTTTCCGTACCATCAAGCAACGGCTGGCGAAGGCCGGGGTGGATGTGTCGTCGGTGGAGATGATATTCGTGACACACGATCATGTGGACCACATACGGGGCCTGCTGTCACTGGCACAGAGACTGTCTGTGCCGGTATATGCCACGGCCAGGCTGCACGATGCCCTGACCCGTCACAGCGCAGTCGGTCCTGACCTGGCCGGCTCGCGCAGAGTGCTGCGTCCAGGATTTCCGGAACAGATGCGCGGAGTAGGCTGCGTGACATTCGAGGTACCCCACGACGCGACCCAGACCCTGGGTTACTTCCTGGACTTCTTCGGCACACGTTTCGTGTTCATGACCGACCTGGGCCGGGTGCCCGAGTATGCTTATGAATATTGCAGACAGGCTGATTACGTGATAATCGAATCCAATTACGATATAGACATGCTCATCCGGGGCCGCTATACGCCTGAGCTCAAGGCCCGTGTCATGGGTGACAACGGACACCTGAGCAACGATGACTGCGCCTCTGCCCTCAAACGTATCTGGCATCCGGGCCTCAAGGGAGTATTTCTCTGTCATCTAAGTCAGGACAACAACACCCCCGGCCTGGCTTACCGCACCTCGTATTATGCCCTGACCTCCATCGGCCTGACCATACCGGATGACCTCCAGCTCGTCTGCCTGCCCCGCTCCGACATCTTCTCCCTCGACTTTTAGCAGGTATATAAAACAGTGAGACTGCACCGGGATCTCCGACGCAGTCTCATAAAATCGTGCTGTGTCCTTGCGTTTACGGCAGGGCGAGGAAGGCGCAGGCGAACGAGAGGATGGCGTAGAGCTCGGGGAATACGGCGAGAATCATGGTCTTGGAGAAGACGTCGTTGCCGTTGGACATCTCGTTGATACCGTTGCATACGAGGCTGGCCTGCTTGATGGCTGACCACAGGCCCACGAAACCGAGTGCCAGACCGGCTGCGCACATGGCCAGTCCCTGATTCATGGTAAGTACCTGCGAGGCATCCTCCATGCCGCCCAGACTGCTGAGCATCAGGAAGAACGCGGCGAATCCGTACAGACCCTGGGTAGAGGGGAGCACGCACAGGAGCATGGACTTTCCGAATATCTCGGGTTTCTTCTTGAGAGCGGCGATAGTGGTGTTGCCGCCCATTGTTACACCGATGGCACTTCCAGTGCAGGAGAGGGTAAGCATTACTGCCATGCCCACATAGGCTAAAATCAGTGGTGTTGTCATAAGATTGAGTTGTTTTATTTGTTATTGTTATATGATTTCAACGGTTTGTAGGCCCTTCCGCCTCCCTCGAAGCCCACGTTCTTGTAGAACTCGACGAAGGTCAGACGGACCGGGTGTACGAATGCTCCGAGGCACGACAGGCCCATGACGGCCAGATGCCCGAAGATGAGGAATATCACTGTGACAGGCCAGCCGACATACGGGATGCCGGACAGGCTCATCGCGATAGAGTTGATCACAAGCGCGAGGATACCTCCGGTAGTTCCCAGTCCGAAAAGACGTATGTATGAGAGCATGTCTCCGAAGATGCCTGTGATGTCGTACAGTGATACGATGCCTTTCAGGGGTCTCAGCAGGAAGAACTTGGCCGGTTTACTGCAGAACAGGACGAGCACGAGCCCTCCGAACAGCAGTATCTGTGCGGCGATGGAAGGCAGCAGTCTCGAACCGGTCTGGCTTCCGGCATACGCGCATGCGGCCCAGACAATGACCATGCACCAGCCGACCTCACTCAGCCCCTCGTCCCACTTGTGCCTGGAGAAGGCGAAAACGGCTTTTATCATCCTGGCGAAGACTATCTGGAACAGTCCGAAAATGATGGCGAACCAGAACATCTTCAGGTCGGAGAAGAAGAGGCTCTTTATGTCCTCCCGCATGGGGAAGATGTCGTAGAGTTTCATCCCGAATACTGTTCCCGAGAGGAGGGGCATGATTAGCGAGCCCACTCCGAGCCATGCGATAAGCTTGCCGTATGCCTTGTATTTAGGTAATGCAATAGCTGCGGCTATGCCGGCTATGACCAATATCAGTCCGTAGCCCATGTCTCCCAGGCAGAATCCGAAGAAGAGCATGTAGAACGGGGCGAAGTAGGGGGTAAGGTCCAGCTCATCGTAATTGGGCAGCTCATACAGACTGCCTACAGGCTCGAAAAGCCGTGCGAACCAGTTGTTGTGCAACTTTACTGGAGGGTTGTCCTCGCCCTTGGCGGCTTCGGCCATGTAGTAGACGCTGCATGAGTCGAGGTATTCCTTGACTTTGATGTCGTCCTCTGTGGGAGCGAAGCCTTCCACGATACTTATGGTCCCTTCTCCTTCCTTGACGGAGGATGTCTCTGCAAGATACAGGTCAAGTGAGGCAAATGTTCTGTCGGCAAGCTCCTGCAGTTCGGCAGTCCGTTCCGCATATCCGGCGGCCACAGCCAGCAGTCTGTCCCGTTCGGCTTTAAGCCGGTCTATTTCGGACAGTACAGCGGATGCCGGACGTACGGGAAACTGTGCCTGCTCCATGGGGAAATTGAAATCCTCTTCCGGTCCGGACAGTACGGTGAAATATGTCTTGCCGCCTGTGCGGTTGAGCACCCACAGCGGGTATTCCTCCTCCCACCGGCTCTGGAACTTCTTGTCGCCCGCGCAGTAGAAATGGGGGATAAGCCCGGCTTTCCTGATGCGGCCGAGATCTTCCTGGGCGAATTCTCCCCACGGGAGTGCGTTCTGGTACTCTTTCTCCAGTGAGGCCAGTCCGGTACTTATATCCATGCGGCGGGCAGCATTGCTTTCAAAGTCTGACAGCATCTGCTCTCCTGAGATTTCAGGATGCGCTTCGGCCTTGAGGTCCGGGTTCTCCTTTGTCAGATTGCCAAGGGAGTCCACAGCGTTCCTGCATCTGGTTATAAGGTCGCTCATCTGCTTAGAGGCATCATCGCAGGCTGCGGCGGAGCGGGTGATGTCCACCATACCTAACGACTGAATACCTGACAGGAAGGAGTCCAAGTCTCCCGAAAGGAGGATCATGGAGTATTTTGTCATCTTGGTAATCATAACGCTTCCTCCTCTTCTTCTAAGTTGTGGCGTGTCTTTACTATTTTCTGGGATGCCTTGGAAAGGTTCTCCTCATCCTCCAGATATCTCTTTATCTTCAGGATGGCTTCGTGGTAGCCTGGTATCTGCACTTTCTCGTAGAGGTTGACCTTCTGGGTGGTCTTCTTGCGGGACCAGTCCAGGATGCGGCTCTTCTCCGAACAGATCTCTGATTCGATACCGAGACGTGCCAGGTCCTTCAGGATCTGTACTCCGTCACTGTACCACATGGGCTTGCGGAACAGGTCGAACTCCTTGACCTCGTATATGACGTTCCTGAGCTCCGGAATCTTGACACCTGCAAACTTTGCTGTTTCCAGCTCCACGTCCTTAACGGTTATCAGTCCGGGCTCGAACTCGTTCCACAGACCTGACATGTATCTGTATTTTTCCAGGGATGAGGCCAACTCTTCCAATAGCTCATCCGAGCGCTTTTTGGCCTTCTTGACCTCTAAGCGCAGGGCCGCCTCCTTGTTTTTCAAGGTGGGCAAGGCGCGTGTACGGACCTTGAGCTGCTTGCCCAGTTCGTTCAGCGATGTCTTGTTGTATTGGAATTTGATAGCCATTGTAAATTATGATTCTTTGCCTTTCCAGTATTTCTGTATCAGCGACTCCTTCAGTCCTGTCTCGGCCTTGGTGAAATACTTGCCGAACAGCTCCCATGCGGTGTCGAGCATCTCGTTGATGGAGATGTTCACGTCGATGGCCAGCAGTCTGGTGGAGTATTCCTTGGCAAATTCGAGACAGCGGTTGTCGTAGTCGCTCAGGTCGAAGCCGTTCTCCAGCTTGGTCCTGGCGTTGGCCGCGTCTGCGTAGAGACGGACGGCGGTGTTCATCACCTGGTTGTGGTCCTCGCGGGTCTGCTTGCCTATAACCAGCTGTTTCAGACGGGACAGTGAACGGAAAGGGTCCACAATTACCTTGCCGGTGTCGCTGTCCAGACGCAGGAAAAGCTGACCCTCGGTGATGTATCCGGTGTTGTCCGGGATGGCATGTGTGATGTCCCCGTCATTGAGGGTAGTCACTGCGATAATCGTGATCGATCCTCCGGCGGGCAGCTGTACGGCCTTCTCGTAGATCTTCGCCAGGTCGGAGTACAGGGAACCGGGCATGGAGTCCTTCGAGGGAATCTGGTCCATACGGTTGCTCACTATCGAGAGGGCGTCGGCATACAGGGTCATGTCGGTCAGCAGCACGAGGACTTTCTCGTTCTTGTCCACGGCGAAATACTCGGCGGCGGTCAGGGCCATGTCCGGTATCAGCAGACGCTCCACGGGAGGCTGCTCGGTAGTGTTGACGAAGCTGATAATCTTGTCCAATGCACCTGCGCTCTCGAACATGTTCTTGAAGTAGAGGTAGTCGTCGTTGGAGAGTCCCATGCCGCCGAGGATGATCTTGTCCACGTCCGCACGGAGGGCCACCATGGCCATCACCTGGTTGTAGGGCTGGTCAGGGTCGGCGAAGAACGGAATCTTCTGTCCCGATACCAACGTGTTGTTCAGGTCGATACCGGCGATACCGGTTGGAATCAGCTGAGATGGCTGTTTTCTTTTATAGGGGTTGACCGACGGGCCTCCGATATAGCGTCTCTCACCCTCCACTTCCGGGCCTCCGTCGATGGGCTGTCCGTACGCGTTGAAAAAACGTCCGGCCAGGTCGTCGCTGACATTGAGGGCGGGCGGCTCGCCGAAAAATGTCACTTCGGCGTTTGTCGGGATGCCGTCTGTGCCTTCGAATACCTGGAGGGTGACGGTATCGTCCTTCATCTTCACCACCTGGGCCAGACGTCCGGCTACAGTGGCGAGCTCGTCATTGGAAACTCCCTGAGCCTTGACTGAGACAGTGGCTTTGGTAATGGCTTCCAACTGAGTGTATATTCTTTGAAATGCTCTATTTGTCATGGCTCATGAATTTATTGATCTGTTCGAGATATTTGTTGAATTCCTCACTCTTGAACTCGGAATAGTTCATCTGACGGAAAATGTTGATGACTTCCTTGTACCATGCCGAGCATTCCTCGAATGTCTCGAAGTCGTGCTCCTGGTCGCAGACTTCCAGTACTTTGGTCAGCATGAATTTCTGACGCTCAATGGGAGATGAGGCGTCTATACTGTCAAATGCGTCCTGCTGCAGGATGATATAGTCTATCAGCTCAGACTTCCAGTATCGCTCGTGGTAGCTTACGGGCACTCCGTCGTCTCCGAGGATGTTAATCTGCTCAAATGCTTCTTTTCCCCTGAGAACAAGAGTCTTGGCTTTCATTACCATGTCAACCCATCCTGGGGCGACCTTTTCGTTGAGGAAAGATACAATCTCCGGGTATTCGAGGTACTTTGAGTATGAGTCTATCGGATCCACTGCGGGGTAGCGTTTCTTGTCCGCACGGTTCTGAGAGAGGGCGTAGAAGCAGCGGGCCGCTTTCTTGGTGGACTCGGTTACCGGCTCTTTCAGGTTACCTCCGGCCGGTGATACCGTACCTATGAAGGTTACTGACCCTGTCTTGCCGTTGTTGAGCGTTACGGCTCCTGCCCTCGCATAGAAATTGGAAATCGTGGACGATAGGTCTACCGGGAATGCGTCGGCTCCGGGAAGCTCCTCCATACGGTTGCTCATCTCCCTGAGGGCCTGTGCCCAGCGGGATGTGGAGTCAGCCAGCAGCAAGACCTTAAGGCCCATCGAGCGGTAGTACTCGCAGATTGTCATAGCCGTGTATACAGATGCCTCACGGGCCGCCACGGGCATGTTGGATGTGTTGCAGACTATGGTAGTCCTCTCCATCAGCGACCGTCCAGTACGAGGGTCGACCAGTTCGGGGAATTCGGTGAATATCTCCACGACCTCGTTGGCACGCTCACCGCAGGCGGCCATCACTATCACGTCAGCCTCACCCTGCTTGGCAATGGCGTGCTGGAGCACGGTCTTGCCGCAGCCGAAAGGGCCGGGGATAAATCCTGTGCCTCCCTCCGCGATGGGGTTGAAGGTGTCGATGCACCTGACTCCGGTCTCCATCACGCGCCAGGGGCGCGGTTTTTCCTTATATGCGGTAATGGCCACTTTCACCGGCCATTTCTGTATCATGGACACGTTGTGATCCTCTCCTGCCTCGTCAGTAAGGACGGCAATGGTCTCTCCTGCCTTGTGCTGTCCGGCAGATACGATGGACTTGACCTTATAAGTGCCCTTGAAGGAGAACGGGACCATAATCTTGTGAGGCAGCCATCCCTCTTTGACTTCTCCAAGCCAGTCAGCGGCCCGTACTTCGTCTCCTTTTTTTGCGATAGGAGTGAAGTCCCATTCCTTATTCACGTCTATGGGCGCGGTGTACTCTCCGCGTTTGAGGAATACTCCCTCCATAGTGGCCAGGTTGTTCTGCAACCCGTCGAAGTTACTTGAGAGCAGTCCCGGACCCAAGGTGGCTTCGAGCATGTGTCCTTCGAACTCCACTTTGTCGCCGCCTCGCAGGCCCCTGGTACTCTCATAGACCTGTACGGACGCCTTCTTTCCCGTCACCTTGATGACCTCGGCCATGAGTCTGGCGTCTCCGAGCTGTATGTAGCAGATCTCGTTCTGCGAGACAGGACCGTCCACTTCTACGGTGACCAGGTTGGAGATGACTCCCGTAACCTTTCCTGCAGTTTTTCTATTAGGATTCATATATTCTTGATGTTTTTATTGTCTTAATGGAAATCCACACCTTTGAATGTGCCTCTGACCTCGTCTACATACTGGCGGAACAGTTGTGTGCCACGCTCCTTGTCGAGTCTGCTCCATCTGTCTACTATCAGGCCTTTGGCCAGAAATGCCAGGATAACATCCATGTCGAAATAATGGAACAGGGTCATGCCCGTTATCCTTTCCCAACGGAACATGTCCAGACGATGCTCACGCTCAAACAGGTCTCCGCATTGGAATATTGCCTGAAGCTCAGGAAACTCCTCCTTGTAGGACTCTGTCTCTCCGACTGTGTATTTCCCTGAGTCCCGGCCTTCCTTTTCCGAAAGGAACTCCACCTGGGCATTGCGCATCTTGCGGTCCATATCGAAGTAGCATTTTAGAAAGCCTGACTTCTGTCTGGACACCGCACGGTAGAAATGTCCGGAGAGGTGGGTTGTGTCAGTTCCGAAATCCAGCCAGTCCACCAGCCTGCGGTCGTGTGCCGAGAGCTGTTCCCTTATAGCAAGTTCCAGATTCTTATAGGAGAATCCTTCCGCATGAAAGTCAGGCATCAGCTCTGGCAGTCCGGCTATGATGTAATGGTAGTTGTTCATTATTCCTGACCGAATAGCAGTTTTCTTGCAGTAGGCCTTAGGTACTCGGTGAGAATGTTCTCGAAGTCACCTTCAGCAAAACTAATCATGTAGCCTCCGTCTTTCGGCCCTATCTTGAAACCACCCTGAATCTGCTTGGAGAAAGTCACGTCGATGCCCTTGTCCATCGCGTCAGAGGCATTCTTCTTGAAATATTCCCGGAGGCTTTCCTGCATGGAGGCGGGAAGGACGGCTTCCAGTCCTGCCGGAGCGGCATCAGCGGCATTGAATGCCTTTGCGACTGTTGTCAGGAGCGACTTGACCAGTTCCGGATCTTCCAGACTGTCCTTGATGCCGGTAGATATGGCCTTGGAGATGATGATGCTCTCAACCTGCTGCCTCACGGCGGAGATGGTCTGGGAAGACGCCATCCTGATGTCATTCTCGACCCTGGTCCGGAGTTCCTCGGCTTCCTTGCGGGCATCAGCGATGATTCTCCCGGCTTCCTTACGTGCGTCTGCTATGATTCTGTCGGATTCCTTTACGGCTGCGGCCTTGAGATCCTCGGCCTCTTTCTTCCCCTTTGACAGCCCTTCATTGTAGAGCTTGTCGGTGAGTTCTTGCAATTTGTTTTGCATATGGTATGATAATTTATTTTATTCCTCAAAGTTAGTAAAAACTTTATTGAAATAAAACAAAAAAGTGCCATCCGAAGATGACACTTTTATTACGATGATATCTTATCAGGCTGTTTAGCCCAGGAATCCAAGCAGGATACCGGCAGCGACGGCTGAGCCGATCACACCGGCTACGTTCGGACCCATGGCGTGCATCAGCAGGTGGTTGGTCTTGTCGTACTGCAGACCCACCAGCTGGGACACACGGGCGGAGTCCGGTACTGCGGATACTCCGGCGTTTCCGATAAGAGGATTGATCTTGTTGCCGGGTTTCAGGAAGATGTTGAAGATCTTCACGAACATCACACCGCCGAAGGTTGCTACCATGAAGGAGAACGCTCCGAGGATGAAGATGTACACTGACTTCAGCTGCAGGAACTTGTCGGCCTGGGTGGAGCATCCTACGGTCAGACCGATGAGGATGGTCACGATGTCAATCAGCGGTCCGCGTGCGGTCTCGGCCAGACGGCGGGTAACACCGCTTTCCTTAAGGAGGTTACCGAAGAAGAGCATACCCAGCAGAGGGATACCCGAGGGCACGATAAATGCAGTTACGAGGAAGCCGATGATAGGGAAGAGCTTCTTCTCTGTAGGGGATACCGGACGTGGCGGCTTCATCCTGATGAGTCTCTCCTTCTTGGTGGTCAGCAGCTTCATGATAGGAGGCTGGATCACAGGTACCAG
>CALVDI010000042.1 GCA_944326225.1 uncultured Bacteroidales bacterium
CAACGGCCAGCTCCAGTGGCTCATCGACGACGCCCTGCGCCGCTCCGGCCGCCTCCCCGCCAAAAAGCCACAGTAAAGTATCTTTTATTTGCATATGATACTATTTTTAGTATCTTTGCCGCAAATCTGATGCAGATATGGGGACGAAGGAAAAGTTGATTGAAAGATTTTTATCGCAGCCAAGCGATTTCACATACAGTGAGGTTGTAAGACTTTTCGGCATATTCAACTACACCGAAAGGCAGAAAGGGGCAACCTCAGGATCAAGAGTCGAATTTGTAAGTGCGGACGGGAAACGGTCATTCATAATGCATAAGCCTCATCCATCAAATATAATAAAGCGATACGCAATGAGGCAGATTATGACGTACTTGATTGACAATACTAACTTAAAATGCATGAAACAATGAGCTTACTGAATTATAAAGGATATACCGGCAGCGTAGAGTTCAGTCAGGAGGACAACTGCCTTTATGGAAAAGTTCTCGGGATGAAAAAGGACTGCATCTCCTATGAGGGGGAAACGGTTTCAGAACTGGTATCTGATTTTGAAGGAGCTGTCGATGAATATCTCAGCAGCTGTAAAGCCCGTGGCGTCAAGCCTGCGAAACCATACAGTGGCAGACTTGTTCTCCGTATGCCGTCAGACCTTCATAGCAGAGTCGCAACCACAGCAGCAGGACTCGGAATGACCATAAACGGCTTTATCAACACCGCTATTATAGACGAACTAGGCAAGTACCAATAAGACATAGCTGATACGAAAAAGGGCCGGCCCGCAGAGGGTCAGCCCTTTGTTCTTTTCAGTCAGCTGTGATTATTTGCGCTCGCCGAGCTTGCTGTCCAGCATTACGAGACCGGCCTCGCCGGCTTTCTGGACTTTCTCGTAGATGGAGAGTGCAGTAGCCTCTTCCTCGACCTGCTCGCGGATATAACCCATGAAGAAGTCCTCGGAAGGTTTGTCCTTCTCCTCGCGGGCGATGTCCACGATCTTGTCGATAAGAGCCGTTACATGGCACTCGTGCTCATAGACGTGCTTGAAGACTTCCTGCACGCTGCCCCAGCCCTGAGGAACCACGTCCACCATGCTGACCTTGGCTGTACCGCCCCTCTTCTGGAGGAACGAGGCCATATCGTATGCATGTTCGAGCTCTTCCTGTGACTGTTTCTTCATCCAGTGTGACAGTCCGTCATAACCCTCTTTCTCAAGATAGAAAGACATGGAAAGGTAGAGGTTGGCCGACCACATCTCGGCGATGATCTGATCATTGATCGCATTCTGTAATTTTTCGGTAATCATAACTTTAAATTTTAAAACTTCTGACTTACTCCTCTGCAAATCCGATACCACGTCAGGATATGCGGACAGAATGTCACCACAATGTCACAACTGCAGGACACTCCGTCAATATATCGCGACATTGTTGATGAGCGGACTGGCATAGGCATCCAGGATGTTGAAACGCACCTCGGAAGCCTTGACGGCCGGAAAACGCATGATGCGCTTGTAGCCTATCGTCGTACCCCGGCATACTTCCTTCCACTCCCCGGTATCGGCCAGCTTACATTCTACGCTGAATGCCTTCACTCTCTGGCCCAGAGGGATGTACTCCTGCATCATCACAGCACTTACCTCTCTGTCCCGACGGAAATACACGGTGAATGACGCCGAGGTCACGCTGTCGTCCGTTGCCCAATAGGTGGAATAACGCCCGTCCACGGCATTGGAAGCCGCATAGCGGGGAGAGTTGCGGCGCACTGACTCGGAGAGGGCACGGGACATCTTGGCATAGTCGGCATGGAAAGCCTCCTCGCGGGCATCCCGGAACTCCATCAGACGGGCCGAGTCCACGGGGCTGATCCGGCCCGAGCGGTCGGGCGGAACGTTGAGCAGCAGGTTGGCATTGCGGCCTACGGAAGCATAGTAGATGTCCATCAGCTCGTCCACCGTCTTGAGCCTGTCATCGGTGGAGGGAGAATAGAACCAGCCGGGACGTATGGAGACATCGGCCTCGGCAGGAAGCCACCGGCTGCCGTGGACATTGCCGGTGTTGAGAGTATCCCATGAGGGAGAAAGCCGTCCCGGTGCAAAACCATCCACATCCAGTCTGGACCAGTTGGTCTCCCCGGCGTAGCCGCGTTCATTGCCCACCCAGCGGCATCCCGGGCCGACGTCACTGAAGATAACCACATCGGGCTGAATAGTCGTAGCCGTAGCATTGAAATATTTCCACCTGTAAGTGCTTGGAGCGTCTCCCTGGCGGTCATCCGCCCCGTCAAACCAGAGCTCAAATACATCCCCGTATTCGCTGAGCACCTCGGATATGGTGCCGGCGAACACCTCGTTGTACTGCTCGGTACCGTATGCGGGATGATTCCGGTCCCACGGCGAGATATACACTCCGAACTTAAGGCCATATCGGGCACAGGCGTCGGAAAGCTCGCGCAACACGTCTCCCTGACCGTCCCGCCATGCGCTCTGAGCTACGGTATGCCGGCTGTATTTGCTGGGCCACAGACAGAAGCCGTCGTGGTGCTTGGCCGTGATGATGATGCCCTTCATCCCGGCTTCCCTGGCTATCCTGGCCCACTGGTTGCAGTCCAGAGCCGTGGGCGCGAACACGTCCGGATCCTCCTCGCCAGTTCCCCACTCACTGTCGGTGAATGTATTGGGACCGAAGTGTACGAACATATAATACTCCATCTTCTGCCACTCCAGCTGAGCGACTGTAGGCAGCGGGCCGTATGGCTCAGGAGCCTTGCCTTCCTTGCAAGAAGCCGCCACCACAAGCATGGCGACGGCTGTCATGAATATCTTGTATCGTCTCATATCACATTACTGTCTTCCTCCTCCGAGGGAGCGGTACAGGTTGACTGTGGTCTGCAGCAGCAGGTACTTGTCGGACACCACGTTGAGCTGTGCCGTGAGCAGGGACTGACGGGCGGTCAGCACCTCAAGGTAGGTCATCTTGGAACTCCTACGGTAAAGGGACTCCGCTGTCTCAACGGTGCGCTCCAGGTCATCAAGCTGGGCCTGGTGCTTCCGGAGCATCTCGTCGTAGATCTCAAGGGCGTAGAGGTTGTTGTTGACCTCCTCTCCGGCATCGAGCAGGGTCTGCTTGTAAGTCAGTCTGGCTATCTCCTCCTCAGCCTTGGCCACGCGCAGATTGGATGTGAGCTGACCCTTATTGAAAATAGGCTGGGCGAGCTGGGCCAGGGCGTTGATGATCAGTCCGCCGGGATTGGCCACGGCCTGTCCGAATGCTCCCGTCCATCCGGCACTGCCAGAAAGGGTGAGCTTGGGATAGAAGGCCGAGCGGGCCTGGTTGGTGGAATAATACGCACTGGCCAGGGCCATCTCCGCCTGATAGACGTCGGGACGGTTGGAGAGCAGTTCCAGAGGCACTCCCACCGAGAAATCCTGAGGAAGAGCCTGCTCGTCGATGGTACTCCTTTCTATCCTGGTATATACTGAGCCCAGGATGGAGCAGAGAGCGTTCTCCGCCTCCTGACGCTGACGCTTCATATCGGCCAGCGACGCCTCCAGACCATAAAGCTGTGCACGGGACTGGGTAACGGCATTCTCATTGACACGACCCACCTTCAGCATTGACTCCATAGACCTTATCTGCTCTGCCCACAGAGCCACGTTCTCTTCGCTGACCCTGACCTGCTCATCGAGCATCAGAAGCGAATAGTAGGTGTTGGCTATAGTGGCTATGAGCTGGGAGCGCACGGCCTGCTGATAAGCCTCCTGCTGCAGGAGAGCAGCCTGGGCTCCGCGCTTGGCGTTGAGCAGCGAGCCGAAAAGGTCGATGTCCCAGCTGACTGAGCCGCCGAGATTGTAGGAGCCTGAGCCTGTGCCGGCTCCACCGCTAAGGGAGTAATTGTACCCTGCCTGAGGACCCAGATTGAGCGAAGGGGAATAAGCCCACTTCGAGGCTTTCAGACGGGCCTGGGCCTGCTGTACGCGGAGAGCCGCGCTGAGCAGATCGGTGTTGTTCTCCAGACCTGTACGGATAAGTTCCTGGAGATGAGGGTCTGTAAACATCTCTTCCCATGGCATGTAGCCGAAAGAGGAACTGTCGGCCGCTGCGGCTGCATCATCCGGGGATACCAGCTCAGCCCTGTACAGACTGTCCATCGGGACTATGTTCTCAGGCCTCTCGTATTTGCGGTAGATGGAGCATCCGCTGGCCATCAGCACCGCCATTGATATCAATATTGTCTTTCTCATAATGCTGCTCTTTCCTCCTTTCTTTTACCCATTACCTTCTCCTCCACATACTGGAAGATGACGAAGAACATGGGCGTGATGAACATAAGGGCAATGGTTCCGACCACCATACCGCCGGCAGTACCGATACCGAGAGAGCGGTAACCGTTGGCACCGACACCCGAAGCGGTAATCAGAGGCAGCAGACCGATCACCATGGTAAGCACTGTCATAAGGATAGGCCTGAGTCGCACTCCGGCTGCGGACAGAGCCGCCGCACTGAGGGACATGCCCCTCTTTCTACGCTGCGAGCCGTATTCGGTAATCAGAATCGCCGTCTTTGACAGCAGACCGATCAGCATGACCATACCGACCTGGGTGTAGATGTTGCTCTCCATACCGCACAGCTTGGTGAAGAAGTAGCTTCCCATCAGACCGAACGGCACCGAGCAAAGCACCGCGAGCGGCAGGAAGAGACTCTCGTACATACCGCAGAGGATCAGGTAGATGAATATCACGCAGATCACATACACTATGGCCGTGGTATTGGACTCGGCCAGCTCGGCCTCCTCACGGGTCATGCCGGAGAACTCGTAGCCGAAACCGGTAGGCAGGGCCTCCTTGCTGACCTCCTCGATGGCGGCGATGATGTCTCCCGAACTGTACCCCGGGTTAGGCATACCCTGCACGGTGATGGAGGTGAACATGTTGAAGCGGTTGAGCACCTCGGCTCCGTATATCTTGGTCAGTGTCACGAACTGGCTTACGGGAGCCATACCGTCAGTCGTGCGCACATACACGTCATCGAGCGACTGCATATTGTCCCTGAACTCGGGCGGAGCCTGCAGGATGACACGATAGAGCTTGGTGAAACGGTTGAAGTTGGACACGTACATACTGCCGTAGTAGCCCGACAGCACGGAGAGCACCGCATCTGTGGTAGTACCGGCACGGATACATTTGGCCGCATCCACGTCTATCTGATACTGAGGGAAATCGGAGCTGAACGAGGTGTAGGCCATCTGCACCTCGGGTCTCTCGTTGAGAGCGGCTATGAAGCCCTGGGTCACCTCCTCCAGCGCATCGATGCCACGGCCCGAACGGTCCTGAAGGTCTACGAAGAAACTGTTACCGGTACCGTAACCGGAAATCATAGGAGGTGCGAAGATGAAGATCTGCGCGTTCTTGATATGGGCCGTATTGGCGTATATCTTCTCAATGACCGCAGTATAGCTCTGGTCCTTGTCGGGACGCAGGCTCCAGTCCTTGAGACGTATCATCATCATGGCGTGCGAGGCACCGCTACCGGAGAAGGAGAAACCGGCCACCTGGTTGTAGGTCTGGATCTCCTCGATGTCCTTGATGCTGTTCTGCATCTCGGTCAGAATGTCATTGGTCTCGGCAAGAGTGGTACCGGGAGCCGCGTCCACACTGATGAAGAGCGAACCGGTATCCTCGTTGGGCACCAGGGATGTCTTCGCCGTGGCCATGAAGTACACAAGCAGACCGCAAGCCGCAACAAGAGTACCTACACCTACCCACTTGTGCTTGATGAAGAACTTCACTCCGCCTTTGTACTTGGTGATCATACGTCCGAATGATGCCTCGAAAGCGATTCTGAACCTGGTCGAGAACTGCTTGGGCTTCTCACCGGGAGCCACGATCTCGTTGGGCTTCATGATCAGGGCGCAAAGCGCGGGCGAGAGAGTAAGGGCGTTGATGGCCGAGAAACCTACCGCTGCAGCCATAGTCAGACCGAACTGCTTGTAGAACAGACCGGAGGTACCGCCCAGGAAGGATACGGGGATGAACACGGCCATGAAGACCAGCGTCGCGGACACGACGGCTGCGGACACACCCTCGACACCGTCCATCGCGGCTTTATATGCAGACCTGTAACCCATGTCGAAGCGTGCCTGCACCGCCTCGACGACTATTATGGCATCGTCCACGACCGTACCGATAACCAGGATCAGCGCGAAGAGGGTGATCAGGTTGATGGTGAAGCCGGCCACTATCATGAATGCGAATGTCGCAATCAGCGCGACGAAGATACATATCGTAGGGATGAGGGTCGCCCTCGGACTCTGCAGAAAGATGTACACCACCAGTACCACGAGCAGGATGGTCTCGAAGAGAGTCTTTATCACCTCCTGTATGGAGGCGTCGAGGAAGTCCTTGGTACTCATGATGTCTATTATCTCAATACCTTTGGGCAGATCAGCCTTCACCGTCTCCAGATATGCGTCTATCTCCTTGATGATCTCGTTGGCGTTACTTCCGGCAGTCTGGTTGATCATACAGGTAACACCGGGAGCACCCTTCACACGGCCCTCAAAGTTGTAGGAGACCGCACCGAGCTCGATGTCGGCGATATCCTTCAGCTTCAGGACACGGCCGTCGTCATAGGCCCTGATGACTATCTCTCCGAACTCCTCCTCGGTGGACAGACGGCCCTTGTAACGGAGGGTGTACTGGAAGACGTTGTCGGAATTCTCACCTATGGCACCGGTCGAGGCCTCGATGTTCTGGCTGGACAGAGCCGCGCTGACATCGGAAGGTATCAGACCGTACTGGGCCATCACGTCAGGCTTCATCCACACACGCATCGCATAGTCTCCGCCCATCACGTTGCAGTCGCCCACTCCGGAGATACGCTGGATCTGAGGCTTCACATTGATGGAAAGGTAGTTGGTGAGGAAGGTCTCGTCGTAGGTGCTGTCAGGCGACACAAGGGCAAATACCTTCAGGGTACTGCTCTGACGCTTGGACACCTCGACACCGACCCTGGTAACCTCCGCCGGCAGCAGGGATGTGGCTCTGGACACGCGGTTCTGTACGTTGACCGCAGCCATATCAGGGTCAATTCCCTGCTTGAAATATACTGTAATGGAAGCACTTCCGGAGTTACTTGCCTCGGAAGTCATATAGGTCATGTCTTCCACACCGTTGATGGCCTCCTCCAGAGGAGCTATCACCGCGTTCTGCACGGCCGTAGCATTGGCACCGCTGTAGGTCGTGGATACGCGGATGGTAGGAGGTGCGATATCCGGGTATTGCTCGATAGGCAGAATTGCCAGCGCAATGATACCCACCAGCACCAGGAATGTCGATATTGCGACCGACAGGATAGGCCGGTCTATGAACGTCTTTAGATTCATACGTTACTCTCCTTCGTTAGAATTGACAGGCGTACCGGTTATCGGAGTGCCCTCCCTGAGCAGACCGGCTCCCTCGGACACTATCACATCGCCCTCGGACAGACCGCTCTCAACGATATATTCCCGACCGTTGTTGAGACGGAACACCTTTATCTCGCTGGACACCGCCTTGCCGTCAATCACCTTGTAAACAAATATCTTGTCCTGTATCTCATATGTCGCCTCCTGAGGAATTACGATGCAGCCCGTCCTGTCATACGACACATTGACACGGCCTGAGCCGCCGCTCATCAGACGGCCGTCAGGATTGTCGAACACGGCCCTGACGCTCACCGCACCGGTACCCTTGTCCACGATACGGCTGATCACGTCGATATGACCCTGATGCTCGTAAGTGGAGCCGTCGGCCATAGTCAGCGACACCGGCTGGAAAGAGTCCACGGTGTTGTCGATGGAGCCGTACTGACGGGTCATTGAGAGCACCTCCTTCTCAGGCAGGGAGAAATATACGTACATCTGGGAATTGTCCGAAACACTTATCAGGGGCTCCGCCATGGACGCGCTCACCAGCGCTCCCACTCTCACCGAAGTCATGCCGGCCGAACCGTTGACAGGGCTCTTCACGATAGCGTAGGAAAGGTTCTGAGCCGCGCTTGCCTCAGCGGCCTCAGCCTGTCTGAGAGCGGCGACCGCGCTGTTGTACGAGTTGCGGGCCGTCTGGAGCTCAAAATCCGAAATCACCTTGTCGGCATACAGGTCCTCGCTTCCCTCCAGGGAGAGCTCGGCTGTAGCCAGCTGGGCCTCAGCAGTAGCGACAGCGGCCTTGGCCTGCCTGTATGCTGCGGCATAGGGGATAGTGTCTATCACGAACAGCGTCTGCCCTTTCTTAACCTTGGCCCCCTCCTTTACCAGGACATCCGTAACGAATCCTGAAACCTGGGGTCTCACTTCCACATCCTGTTTTCCCTCTATGACAGCAGAGTAGCTGACTGACAGGGATCTGTCCTCGGGAAATACTTTAAGAAGCGGATACGTAACCGCCTCCATCTGGCCCTGAGCCTTCTGCTTGCATGATGTCATGCCGATAACGGCACAGAGGCCCAAAACCGCAATTTTCAGATAACGCATATATAATAACTCTTTAAAAATTCTGAGTCCGTGCTAGCAACGATTGTGCCAAATGACCGAAATTTCCTAAATTTGCACTTACATTTCTTATTTTGACAAACAGGCTCTTAACTGATATGAAACACACCCTCTCTCTATTCTCTTTTATGATTGTATCCGTTGTTATTACAATGTCCGGCTGCAAGCCGTCATCCGACACTTTCACACCTAAGGAAGGCACCCTCCAGGAACTCCGTTACACCCCTCAAAGTTCTCATTTTTCCCTCTGGGCTCCTACTGCCGACTCAGCCCGCGTCATGCTCTACAAAGATGCTTTTCAGGACAATCCGTATGAGGTAATGGAGATGCAAAGGACATCTTCTGACGGTTCATGGCATGCTGCTGCCTACGGAGACCTGGCTGGACGGTTCTACACATTCAGAGTCCACGTTGAAGGACGGTGGCTCGAGGAGACTCCCGGCATATTCGCCACCGCAGTGGGAATCAACGGACAGCGCGCCGCTATCGTGGACATGAGCACCACCGACCCCGAAGGATGGGCCGAGGACCGCAGACCGGAGCTCCGGTCGCCCGCTGACGCAGTGATCTATGAGATGCACCACAGGGATTTTTCCATCGCGGAGAATTCCGGGATATCTCCTGAACACCGTGGCAAATTCCCCGCTCTGACAGAGTCCGGCACACATGGCCCCCACGGAGTAAGTACCGGCATAGACCATCTGGTGGAGCTAGGAGTGACCCACGTACACATCCTCCCCTCCTTCGACTACGCATCTGTGGATGAGACCCGGCTGAGAGACAATGTCTACAACTGGGGCTATGACCCGGTAAACTACAATGTGCCGGACGGCTCATACTCCACCGACCCCTACGACCCCGCCTGCCGCATCCGCGAGTTCAAGGAGATGGTGCTGGCCCTGCACCAGGCCGGTATCCGGGTCATACTGGATGTGGTCTACAATCATGTGGCTGATGCGGCCTCCCACGCTTTTGAACGGACTGTTCCGGGATATTTCTTCCGGATGAAGGAGGACGGCAGCTTCGCGGACGGCTCCGCCTGCGGCAACGAGACCGCTTCGGAAAGAGAGATGATGCGCCGCTTCATGGTGGAGTCCGTATGCCGGTGGGTCGAGGAATATCACATCGACGGCTTCCGTTTCGACCTGATGGGCATACATGACATCGGGACGATGAATGCTATCCGGGCCGCTGTGGACGAGATAGATCCTGCTGTACTCATCTACGGAGAGGGCTGGGCTGCCTCGGCTCCCCTCTACGACGGTTCGCTGCTGGCCATGAAGGCCAACACAGGTCAGATGCCAGGCATAGCCGCCTTTTCCGACGAGATGCGCGATGCCCTCCGCGGACCGTTCAGCGATGACTCACAGGCCGGATTCCTCGGCGGCGAGCCGAGGCTGGAGGAAAGCGTGAAGTTCGGTGTGGCCGGAGCCGTACAGCATCCTGGCATTGACTACTCCGCAGTCAATTATTCGGACACCTGCTGGGCCTTGGAGCCGGTGCAGATGATCTCGTACATCTCATGCCACGACGACATGTGCCTGCGGGACAGGCTGGCGGCGTCCTTGCCCGGTGCATCGGAGGCAGAGCTGCTGCGCCTGGACAAACTGGGCCAGACCGTAGTGTTCACCTCCCAGGGCATTCCCTTCATCTATGCCGGCGAGGAAATCTTCCGCACCAAGCAGGGTGTACACAACAGCTACAACAGTCCTGACTCCATC
Source organism: uncultured Bacteroidales bacterium (assembly GCA_944326225.1). Lineage (GTDB taxonomy): Bacteria > Bacteroidota > Bacteroidia > Bacteroidales > UBA932 > Coprenecus. The sequence continues at coordinate 10,245 of CALVDI010000042.1, forward strand.
AACGCCATCGACTGGTCCTTTAAGACCCGCTACGCCGACCTGTACGACTACTACCGCGGACTCATTGCCCTTCGCAAGGCCCATCCCGCCTTCCGCCTCGGTAACGCCGACCTGGTACGGGAGCACCTGGAGTTCCTGGATGCACCTGACGGAGCCGTGGCCTGGCGCCTGACCGGACATGCCGGCGGAGACCCCTGCGAGGAACTCGTCGTGGTGATCAACTCGCGCAAGGAGGCCGTATCGGTGGCATTACCTGATGCCGACAATAATAACACCTACACTGTTTACTGCCGGGACGGACGCATCTCTGTTGACGGCCTCGGCACCATCACCGGTCCCGTCCTCACCGTCGGCCCCCAGCAGGCCCTCATCGTCGGCCGATAAACAGGCTGCCCGTACAGGTTTATTGCTATTTTTGTGACATGAAACTGCTGAACCGAAAGCTGGAATTTCCGAGCACCTATGTAATTATTTTCGCCGTGACGCTCCTAGCCGCGGCCGCAACCTGGTTTGTCCCCGGCGGGGAATATGTGACGGGGGACGACGGGGTGACCTTCGTCCCGCAGGAGTCCGTGCCGCAGACCTGGCAGATTATGACCTCGCTCTACGAGGGATTCACGGCCCAGGCGGGCATCATCGTATTCCTGCTGATCATCGGTGGGGCGTTCTGGATCGTCAATTCGGCCAAGGCGGTGGATGCGGGGATACATTCGTTCCTCGCTTTCACCTCGCGGTTAGAGAGGTTCCGGGTGCTGCGGGCGGTCGGCGTGAACAATATCGTCCTGGTGCTGATCATGCTGCTGTTCTCGGTCTTCGGAGCGGTCTTCGGAATGAGCGAGGAGACCATCGCTTTCACTGTGCTGATAGTGCCGCTGGCTATCTCCATGGGCTACGACTCGATAGTCGGGGTGTGCATGGTGTATGTGGCGGCGCATGTGGGCTTTGCCGGGGCGGTCCTCAACCCGTTCACGGTCGGGGTGGCGCAGAATCTCTCGGGACTGCCGATGTTCTCCGGCTTTGAGTACCGGCTCGTGTGCTGGGCGGTGCTCAATCTGGCCATGATCATATTCGTCCTCCGCTACGCGCACAAGGTGCACCGGGACCCGCGGCGGTCGGTGATGTATGAGGCGGACGCCCGCTGGAGGGAGAAGGCCGCCGACGCCTCCTCCAAGCCCGATGTGCTCCGGACCCGCTCCTCCTGGATAGCCTTCGCCCTGTCCTCGGCGGCCGTAGTGCTCTTCTCCATTTTCTATGCGGACGACTGCACTATAAGCGTGGGCAACGGCACCTACCGCGCCGCGTGGCTCCTACCCTCCGTGTCGCTCTGCTATATTGTCCTGTCCTTCATTGCCCTGAGGCGCAATGTCCGGTATTTCATCCTGACCATGCTGCTGTTCTCGGTGCTGTACCTCATCGTCGGGGCTCTCGGCTATTCGTGGTACATCGAGGAGATTGCGGCCCTGTTCCTCGCCCTCGGCATCCTCTCTGGCATTGCCGCCGGGTACAATGCCAACCGCATCGCCCGGGAGTTCCTCGAAGGGGCGAAGGACATCTTCTCCGCCGCCCTCGTCGTGGGCCTGGCCGCCGGCATCATCCACATCCTCGAGAACGGCCGGGTGATCGACACCATACTCTACTCGATGGCCTCCGGTCTCGGAGAGGGCAGCAAGATCGGCTCGCTCTCAGCCATGTACGGCATCCAGACCGGCATCAACCTCTTCATGCCCTCGGCCACTGCCAAAGCCGCCCTGACCATGCCCATCATGGCCCCCTTCTCGGACCTGATCGGACTCTCCCGCCAGGCCACCGTCCTCGCCTTCCAGTTCGGCGACGGTTTCACCAACATGATTACCCCTGTCTCCGGCGTCCTCATCGCCGTCCTCGGCATCGCCGGCATACCCTACGCCAAGTGGGTCAGGTGGGTCTGGAAATTCATCCTGGTGCTCATTGTCCTGGGCTTCCTCCTGCTGCTGCCGACCGTGCTGATGCCGCTCAACGGCTTCCAATAATCCTGAAAAAGCTGTTCCCCCATGATATAACACGGGAAAGCAGCTGCGGTATTAATGGGAATCAATTTTTTGTGTATCTATTCCATGCGGAAGGAGGGCAGTTCTATCTCTACGGGCATCTGCATCACCAGCGGTGAGACTGCGCTATACTCCGGATTTTTAAGCATTCCGGACTCGTCAAGGAACTCCTCGGGAAAAGTGGAAGGGTCTGCGCAGCCCCTCCAGGTCCCGCTCTATCGTCCTGACTGACACGCCATATTTTGCGGCTAGCTGTTTCCGTGTCTGTTTGCCCTCGATGCATTCCAAGATGACCTGTGACTTGCCGCGCCGGATACCGCCTAAAAATTGGCGGCCGCAATCCTTGCATTTATATTGTTGTTTCCTGCCTCTCAGGCCGTTCCACATCTCCATATAGTGACACGCAACTACAGATAAAACACCTATAAAAAGCACTGCATATTCAAATATTTGCAGTATATTTACAAGGCAAATGTGTATTATGATATGCTCATAACGGATAAACTGAAAAAAAGCTTTGTCTCTACCAAAGAACTAAGTGCCTGGCAAGCACAGCAGTTGCAGGCTGCTGTGCGCAAAGGTGAGGCCGTACGTCTTAAAAACGGCGTATATGCAGATATTGATGCCTGGCAAACACGATGGTAAATATTCGGATGATTATTCCTGACGGTGTGCTTTGCCTTTGGCCTGCATGGTCTGTCCATAATCTGACCACACAAATACCCGATGCCTACTATGTTGCCATTGAGCGCACCCGAAAAATAACCTTGCCGGATTACCCTGAATTTCAGTTGATTTATCAATCAGCCAAACTGCTTGAAATTGGATTGACCGAAAAGACTGTACAAGGTTTAACGTACCTGTTTCTGATTTGGAACGTTCAGTGTGTGATGCCATCAAATACAGGTATAAAGTCGGTATAGACGTGATGGCTGAAATCCTGCAAACTTACCTTAAACGTCCCGACAAAAATATCTCAAAGCTGATGGACTACGCAGCAAAACTAAGAATCCGAAACACACTTAAACAATATCTTGAAGTATGGGCATAAAAGAAATACATATCAATCTTTGTCGATCTGTTTTTTGAGGCGGCACAGGTGCTGGGGCGTGATATCAAGATAGGAGGCGAGCACCTTATTGGTAACGGCCTCTATGATTTCGGGACGGTTCTCCAGCACCGACTTGTAACGTTCAAGGGCCGAACCGTTGATGATGGACAGCTTTCTCTCGCATATGCATATCTGGGCAGTAGTCAGGGAAAGCATCCACCTGGCAAATTCACCGGACAACAGGCAGGCGCGGTTGACAGAAACTCCGGACGGATGTCGGCACTTGAGTCTTTTGTCAGGGTACAGAGCG
>CALVDI010000043.1 GCA_944326225.1 uncultured Bacteroidales bacterium
TGGGCCGCCTCCTTCCCGTACCGCAGCCCGATTCCCGTGTGGATGTTCCTCGCCGCCCTTGCCCTGATTACCCTCATTACCGCCGTCACCGTGACCCTGCTGAGCCGCAGTGCTGCCCTGCGCAATCCGGTGGACTCCATTTCCACTGAGTGATTTTCAGTATATGGGTAATGGTAAGTAGGGGAGCAGGCTGGATTTGTAAGAAGGTTATATTCAGATGGATATGATTTTGACGAGTTCTTTTCGGACGTTTCGGAGTGCGCGAAAAGAACTCGTTATACTGATAAGTATTTGTCTATCAATTTTTTTATGTAAAAGAGGGTGCTGCAGTATTTACCGTTGCCCGGGCACCTTGGAAAAGTATGGGCCTTTTATTCCTCAGGTCCAGCAGGATAATCGTAAGAGTGAGAGACAGTTTCATTGTAAAGGCTTATAACTTGTATACGAATAATTCGGGAGTGTCTCCGTAAGTGAAGAGGAATATCCTGCCTCCTTTCTCGTCTACGGCGCAGTGGCCGCTTCGGTCCAGAAACAGTCTTTCCACCGGTTTGCCTGATATGCTGAACACATCCAGAATAGTGTCAGGGGTGTCTTCACCAGAAGCAAATATGAAGCCGTCGAGATTCTCCAGAAAGACCCTCTTCCCTACATGGATATATTCCCCGTAGTATTTCCGCTGACTTTCGAGTATGTCTCCCTGGAGATTCCGGGCTAATTCTTCGGAAAATCCCGGCTCTTCGAAGGATGTGGAGACGGCTTTGCCGGTTTCGGTATTCAGGAACAGGATTTCCCTGTAGAAACTGTATCCGAATACTATCGTGCTGCCGTTGCCGGAGGCTGCTCCAAGATACGGGAGCCATTCTCCGCCTGTTTTGTTCAGGTAACAGACGGGCTTTATCGTGCCGTCGTCCTCTGTCCTGTTAAGGCTGTAGTTGGAATCATCCCCGACCTCGAGGAAGTAAAAATATCCGTCCAGCAGGCATACCGGTGCGGTGAAGGAATAATTGAATACATGGCCTTTTGTCTTTTGCTCCAATGCTTCCAGTTCCTTCAGTTCCGCAGTCTCTGTGATGCCGTAGAATCTGTTTGCGCTCATTATGGAAACACCGCATATATACCATTCGGTCTCCATTGGAAACAGCATGATCTTGTCATATATGGTTACACCGGGCAGACTCAGTGTGCCTTTCAGAACGATGTCCTCTTCCTTTACGGAGTAAACGGATACGAAACTGGAAACAGAGCCGGCCTCTCTGTCCTCGATTTTGCTTAGAGTGACGATGTGGCCGTTGTTTGAGAGTACTGAGTTTATCGGTGTGTCCGGGATGTCCATGCGGACAGGCGTTCCGCTTAAAGCGGTTTCTTTAAATGCGTTGCTGTCTTTTGGGTAGGCGCAGGCATTTAGTACCGAAAGGGCAAGTGCCGCGGAGGTGAGAATTATGGTCAGATGCTTCATGGGTGAAATTTTTAATTTGTCAGAATAATCAGAAAGTTACGAACATCTTGAGCAAATAGCTTCTGGGCCGGATGAGGTAGTCGGTGGAGAAGCTGCTGGCGGCGGAGAGCACGGAGTAGACGTACTCGCGGGTGTCCAGGAGGTTGGAGCTGGTGAGTTCCCAGCGGAAACGCTTCCACTTGTAGCTGAGGGCAGCGTCCAGCAGGACGAAGTCACTGGCCGCGGAGGATGCACTGTTGTGGTAGTGCTCCCCGGTCAGGGAGAGACCGATGCCGGCGGGAAGGCGGAAGCTGAGGGTGAGGTCGTTGGAGGCGTTCAGCAGCGGGGTGAGGTTCTCGCCCGAGGCCTGCCGGGAGAGGGAGTACATCACGCTGCCGTTGTATGTCAGTCCGAGGAACTTGAACGGGGACAGGGAGATGTTCAGCCCGGCGGAGTAGCCCTGCATGCTCATCCTCGCCACCTGCTCCTGCAGCAGGAAGGGTGAGTCCGTCCATGAGGCCCCGAGCTCCAGCTTGACGGTCAGGTCCTTCCAGTAGAATCCCTTGCTCAGCTCGATGCCGGCGCTGACGGTGTGGGAAAGCTCCCCGGTGCGTGTTGTCAGGGTGGTGGAGTAGATGCCGTCGAAGTCGTGTCCGTAGAGGATGTCCGGCTTGGTGAGGGAGTATCCCGCGCTGAGGTTGAGGAACAGCATGTTGAAGATGTCCTTGTAGCTGAGTCCGAGGGAGAAATGGTTGCGCATGCCCTCGGTCAGGTCCGCGGCGTACCGGGTCAGGCTGCGGTAGTCGCTCAGGACGGCGCCGCCGTAGAGGGTGGATATCTCCGGCATGGACCAGCTCATGGAGTAGCCGAGGTTGATGTCGGTGGAGGCCGCGGGCTTTATCTTCATGCTGACGCTGGGCTCGGTGAACACCTTGTGCCGGGACGTCCGCGTGCTTCCTAATCTGTCGTCGAGGAACGTCATGTAGTAGGCCACGGGGATGAATATGCTGAGGTCCACGTGCAGGGAGGTGTAGTAGGCGTATACGGCAGGAGCTACCCTGAGGCGGTGCATCATCAGGCGGTTTGCGGCTTCGGAAGGGTCTTCGAGCTGTCCCAAGGGGGTGCTGAGGCGGCTGTCGAGGCTGCCCAGCCGGTAGCTGGCCGAGAGGGTGGGCTCTATCCTCATGTCCCACAGCCGGAAGCTGGTGACGTTGCCGGCGAACAGAGATGCCGTGAAGGCGTCAGCGGTGACGTCCTGCACGGCTCCGGCCCACTGCCCTCCGTCCCGGGCTATTGCTAAGGAGTACGGCGTGTGCTCGTAGGCGGCGCGGGCGTTGATCTCGAAGGCGCTCTTCTCCCCGCTGCGCCTGATCAGGCTGGCCGTGCTGGATGCCCTGAGCGTGGTGCGGTCGAAGTCCTGGCCGATGCCGTTGACCGAGGACGCTATGTCGAGGAACTCGGCGGAGAAGATGTTGCGGTTGTTCACGTAGAGACGGTCCCCGTTGCTCTTGAAGCTGAGCTCGGCGTTGACCTTGTCCGTGCCTATGACGTTGGATATGCCCTCGCGTATGAGGTTGACGGAGGAGTCGGGGAGCATCCACCGGGTCTCGGAGATGTTGTCGCGCAGCTCTGTGTCGTTGAGGTATGAGAGGTTGAGGTTGATGTCCGTGCCCCCGGAGGTGCGGAACAGCTCGTTGAGGGAGGCGGAGTACGAGGTGTTGCGGTAGCAGCGGTCCTTGTCGATGGCCGGGGGCGAGGCGAGCGTGGCGGAGGAGAGCACCGGGTTGAGCCTGCCGGTGCCGGAGGTGAGGTCCTCCAGCTCGTACGCGAGGTCGTCGCCGGTGTTGTTGGTCTTGCCGGTGAGGATGTGCTGGCTGCTGTGTCCGAAGTACATGGGCGCGGCCTCGGCGTTCCACAGGCCTCCGTCCCCGTAACCGCCTCCAGCGGCCGCCGAGAGCAGGAATACTCCCCGCGATGAGGCCTTGAGCTTGAGGTTGATGTAGGTCTTGTCGGATGGTACGAGGTCCTTGAGGGCCTTGATGGCCTGGTGGTTCTCGAGAATCTCCACAGAGGCGATGTGGTCCGGGGAGATGTTGCGCGTGGCGATGCCGTAGCGGCCCTTGAGCAGGTCCATGCCGTCGATGGTCAGCCCCGCTATGGGCTTGGCCTTGTAGAGTATCTGTCCGTTGTCCCTGACCGTGATGCCGGGCAGCTTGCGGAGCACGTCCTCGATGACCAGGTCCTCCTGGGCACGGAAGGATGCGACGTTGTAGGATACGGTGTCGTCGCCCTTCATCTCCATCTTCGGAGCAGTGACCGTCACCTCGTCCAGTTCGAAGAGGGACTCCTCCACCTCGAAGTCGTGCCGCCCGCTGACATTGGGCACGGTGCGGCGCACGGCCTTGACGCTCATGCCGGAGACAGCGATGACCACGCTGTCGGCTCCGGAACGGATGCTGAGGGTGTAGTGCCCCTCTCCGTCGGTGGTGGTGTAGCCTATGGCCACCCCGTCCTCCGTCCGGCTGACAATGACGTAGCATATTGCGGGCTCGGAGGTGCCGGCGTAGCGGATGCTGCCCTCGAAGGTGGTCAGGGGCTGCTCCTGTGCGGAGGCGGTCCGGACTGCGGTGCAGAGGAGGATGATGGCCAGGAGAGCGGGAAGGACTGCGGCTGCTCCGGCGGTATGGGCGGGTGTCGGTCGGGCTTTCATGGGATGGTTTCTGTTAGGGATGATTGTTACTCAAGTTCTATCGGGTCGTAGTACATGGCTACGGAGTATTCGTTGTCACCGGGCTCTCTCGCACCTCCTTTCCCGTCAGGCAGAAGAGTCCTGATGCCAGTGTTTTTCAGGAACACAAAAGGACGGAGGTACATGTCCTTCAGGATCTTCGCGGCTTCCTTGGGGCTGCATTTCTGGAAGAGGTACTGCTTCTCGTAGATGGGCCACGAGCCTTTCTCGATGCCTGTCATGGTCCAGGAGAAATGCTTTTCGGAGTCCTCCACTTTCAGAATCAGTCCGGGCAGGCCGCGGAACTTGTACGGACCGCTGTCCACCGGCAGTGCGGGACAGAACCAGGCGTGCCATACCCTGCTGCGGAATTCGGTGACGGCCTTCTGGCACCGGTAGTTCCCCACCTGCTCCGCCTCGCCCGTAAGGGACCACTGCATGGGAGTGCTGCCACTCTCGTACTGCAGTATCGGGCCTGTCATCAGGGTTCTGCGGTTGATTCTGCATTTGTCGCCGGATATGAACAGTTCGATGGGATAGACCGATGAGGAGCCCAAGTTCCTCGGCATCTCCCCGCGTTCAGTCATTTCGCGGTTCAGCATTTCCCGTGCTTCGAGCGTCTGGCTGTAGTCTTTGCGGACCCGGTCTCCGAACTCCACAATGCGTGTGTCGGAGAGAATCTCATTTTCGGTGAAGACATGGTCGTCCAGACCGCCGGGTTCTGATGTGCTGTAGAACAGCGCGTCGCGGAAAGTCATCTCGTAGGATACTCTCATAAATGCGGTGTCAAGGGCGACGGTTTTGTTCCAGGTCTGGTTGGGTACGGGACGGTAAGGAGACTGTGCGCTGCACAGCATGGAGGCGGTGCACAGCAGGGTAATGGCGCCGGTCGTAAGTTTTGCCGGTAATGTCAGTATGTTCATAATCTTGCGTTTTATTATTTGTTGAGCAGAATGTGTTATTCGAGTTCTATCGGGTCGTAGTGGAACGACTCGCTTTTCTCCTCATGGGTGAGTTCTCTGAGCTGATGGGTCTGGGAGTCCATCTGCTGGACACGCATGCCGCGGCTCACCTTCCACTGGTAGGGACTGGTGAACATCTGCCGGATGTATTTTCTGGCCTGGGAACGGGTGCAGTCCTGGTAGAGTAGCCGTTTTTCGAGAATCGGCCATGTACCCCGCTCAATGGCAGCGAGTTCCCAGCTGTAGGTGCCGGTGGTGTCCTCTGCCTTGAGTATGAGGCCGGGCAGGCCGCGGAACTTGTAAGGGCCGCTGTCCACCGGCAGGGAGGGACAGAACCAGGCGTGCCATACCCGGCTGCGGAATTCGGTGACGGCCTTCTGGCACGGGTAGCCCATGATGGTGCAGGTGTCGGAGGTGAGCTGCCATTCGAATGCGGGGGTGTCCTCCTGCCAGCGGAGTACCGGACCGAGTATCATGGTCTTGTGGATGACGGTGATGCCGTCCGGGGTGATGTACAGCTCAAAGGGGTTGACCGGGCTGTCAGGGTCGTGCGAGTCGAAAGCGCCGTCAGTCTGTTTCCAGGCATTGTGTCCGGCCATCTCGGAAGTCTCGAGTATCAGGCTGTACTCTTTCTGCAGTCCCGGGCCTATCTCCACGATTCTTCTGTCTACGTAGGAGCTGTCCGGACCGGTCTCGGAGGGAAAGCGCATCCGGTATTCCAGGCGCATCGTGGCTTCACCGAGAGTATCGGTCCTGTCCCAGCGGACATCGATGTACATGGCGTCCATGTAGGGTGTCTGGGCGCCCAAAGAAAATGCGGCCGTGGAAAGCAGAATCAGCGGCAGCAGTATCGCGAGGGGTGTGGAGGATTTCGTTATGTCACAAATATAACGATTTTTTTTAGTAAATAAAACTTAAAATAGATTTCCGTTAAAAATCTTCCTCTCAATAACTGTCATGTGACAGCTTATTGCGCTGTGGGGAATTTTATTCGAAATTTTCAATAAATGTTGTCGGGTAGACGGTCTGCGTTAGTCAAAGTTCTTTGGAGGTTCAAAGAAAATTCCTATATTTACGTGACTTCGGATTTTCATAAAAAATCCGAAGTGATACTTCCGATATTTTAGTATTCGCAATTTCCTGGTCATTTACCTTCTCACAGCCTTACCTTACTTGCCGTCAGCAGTCTGTAAATGATGAGCTTTGCGTAAGTTGCTATGTTATAAGGAAGTGTGAAAAAAAGAACGTTACAGACTGAGCGGTGCGGACGGGGTGCATATTTCTTAAATGCGCCTGTAAAGTGCTGTGGCAGGGGTAGTCCGTTGTCAGCACATTTTCTACAGGACGAGTCTGTAATCGAATGATCCGCGCATAGTGTTGACAGACAGCAATGTATGCGAAAAGCAGGACAACAGACAAGTAGTGACTGTCCCCAGTCTGTAAATCGCATACTTCATGTAACTTTCTGTGAAACACGAGAGTATACGGATTTTAGCTGTACAGACTGTATTGTGGGCATTGGACATTTTCAAAGTGTTTTTGAATCGACTTGAATTACGGTTGGCGGAACAGAGAGTCGGGCAGGGGGCTGAGGCCGATGTCGCGGCGGAGGCTGTCCGACAGCGGTCTGTCTTCCGGATTGAGGGCAGGCGGCTGGAGGAATTTGCGGAAGTCGGAGCCATAGAGGGAGCGTTTCTGGTATATGACGTAGTATTTGTCCAGAAAGAGAGCCAGTGCCTCGGGGTGCAGCCGTCCTGCCTCGGCTTCTGTGCGCAGGAGGCTGTAGACATCTCCGTCCATCAGTCTGTGGGGGCTGTGGAGCATGACGGCTGTGAGTGCCTGCAGGAGGTATCCGTGGGTGGAGTTGTATTTGCCCAGGTCTGTCACCCATCCGAAGTGCCTTATGCATTCAATGGCTTTGTCGAAGCAGATGCTGTCGATGCGGAGGTTGAACTCGCGGCTGTTTTCCAGGTAGAGGGAGACATCGCTGCGGACTCCCTGGTCCAGGCTCCATATCTCGGCAAGCGTGATAACCGTGTTGTCCAGCGATGTTACTTTTTCGGTCTCTTGTTTTGACTGTGCGGCTGCGCTTATTGTCAGCATGACAATGGCCAGGGCGGTAAGCGGGATTCTGATTCTGTATTTCATGTGTTTCTTTTTACTATTAGTTTCTTTAACCTAAACTGAACCGTATCTTGAACATCACAGACAGCGGACGGAGCCGGTAGAGGTACTGGAAGTTGGTGATGTCGCTGTATGTGCGCTGGTTGTAGGTGCCGGTACCGAGGAGGTTGCGGCCCTCGAGGATGTATTCGAATTTCCGGGCTTTGTACGATATGGAGGCGTCGAGGAAGAATATGTTGCGGCTGCCTCCGGAAATGGCGTCGTTGAGGTAGTGTTCTCCGGTGATGCTGGCACTGAGGCGCTTGAAGAAGGTGGTGCTGAGCCGGAGGCGCTGGTGAACGGCGTTGATGGGGGTGAGGACTTCGGCGGTCTCTGCGGCTTTAGGGCCGGTGGGGAGTATCTCGCTGGCGCTGCGTACATAGCGGATGTAGTATTCGAGGAATATCTTGGGAGCCAGGCGGGAGGAAAGCTCCAGGCCTACGGGCAGGCTCCATGTGGACACGGGCATGATCTCGCCCTGACGCAGGACATCCATCCAGTTGCGGGTGAATCCTACCGGAATGCCTATGGTGGTGGATATGGCGTCGAAGCGTTTCTCTATCTTTCCGTCTATACTCCATCCCTGCGAGACGTTGTCGATGCTGTAAGTCTGTATGCGGCTGAGGGAACCGATGTACTCGGTGCCGTACATGAGGTTTGAGCGGCTGCGCCAGTAATCCGCCCTGACCGAGCCGAAGAGAGACAGCAGGGCATCGGCATAACGCAACTCTGCAGAGTAAGTCTGGTAACGGCCATGAGCGATGTCTCCGTTGCGGCTGCCGATGACGCGGTAGTCGGTCATGATGTATCCGCTGTATATGCTTGACGGTGCCCCAAGGTTGTTGATAAGAGCTCCTGATGCCAGTAGCTTGAGATTCGGAGTAATCTCCAAGTCCATGCTTATATTGGGATTGAAAAGCAGTTTCCCGAGCCTGCTGTCACTGCCCTGAACCTTGTCCCTGACAAGCAGGTCTGAATACGTAAGCCCAAGTCCTCCGGTTATGCGGAATCCCCTGTATCTGTAGGTCAGGCCGGCATTGGCCATAGCGTCTATCTTGTGATAGTACATGTCGTTGCGCATGGAATCAGCCGGAGCAATGCCGTCTCCTGGAGTCAGGCCGCTGGTCATGCCCTGTATGTCGGCCACCACCCCGGCGGACACGAAGAGATCCAGCCCGCCCTTGAAGCCTTTACTGAAAGACAATATGTTCCGGGTGTACAGCTTGCGGTTGTCCATGAGCTGCACGGCCTCCTGAGCCTGTTGCCCGTAACCGAATATCTCGGGATACAGCACCGGAGTGACGCGCAGGGTCGCCGGCATGGAGGAAGCGTTGATACGGGAGGAAAAGTTCAGGCGTATGTTCCCGTTCATGACCTTCACGAAACCCAGGTCGTTCTGGAGACGGATCTGGGGATTGACTGTCATGGCCTGCTCCACCGGGGTGCCGTCACTGAGGACGCTGCCGCTGTTGCGGTTCCATTCGGCTCCGAAGGCTATCTGCTCGTTGAGGTATATCTTCTCGTTGTTGAGATTGTAACGCAGCTTGAATTCCGCCCCGTCCGAAAGCTCGGTGGCGGAGGTGGTCTCGTCTATCTCCAATGGCGGCTGTCCGTCCGGGAGATAGTAGGTGGTCAGGGACGAGGAGTTGTACCGCTGGCGGTCGTGGAGGTAGATGGCGTTGATGTTGAGGGTGTTGTCATTGTCCGTACTGTCGCCGAGGCGGACTATGTTGTTGATGGAGACGGCATGGGTGAGGTTGTCCATATACCGTTCGCGGTCGGTGTCAGGCAGGGCCGGCAGATGCACGGAGAGAGGCGAGTATTCCTTCTGGAAACTGTCGTAGAATGAGGTGAGTTCGGTGGTGACGTCGTCCCCGGAGTTGTTGGACTTGACGGTGGTCATCATCTACAACTCCGGAGGTAGTTGGTATCTTTGCTATAACTGTTGTTGGACTTGACGGTGGTCATCATCTGGTACTTACCGGTGAAGAGCATCAGTGCCAGCTCTCCGTTCCACATCCAGGGCTTGTAGCCGCCTCCGAGGGAGAGGGTGGCGATGAGGCTTCCCTTCGCACCGTCCTTCAGGCGCAGGTTGATGGCCGCGTCGGGGGAGAACTCCACGTCCTTGAGGGCCTTGATGGGCTGATGGTTCTCGAGGACTTCCACGCGGGAGATGTCCTTGGCCCGGACGTTGTTGACGGCTACACCGTAGCGTCCGCCCATGAGGTCCAGTCCCTCGATGTAGAACTTGTTGATGGGGCGGTTGTTGTACCTTATCTGCCCGGATTCGGAGACATCGATACCGGGCATCTTGCGGAGCACGTCCCCGATGGCCCTGTCGGTGAGGGTGTCGATGTATGAGTCGACAAGGTAGCTGAGGGTGTCGCCGCGGCGCCTTATCGGCTCGGCGGTGACGGTCACCTCGTTGATCTGAAGTCTCTCATATTCGGCCTGGAAGTCGGCTGTGACGGAGGCGGCCAGCGGGACGTTCCTCCAGGCCTTGCGGATATTGAACCCCGTAATCATCACCCTGACGGAATCGGCCCTGAGGCTGTATTCGAAGCTGTACCGACCCTCCCCGTCTGTGGTCGTGAAGCCGTAAAGCGCCCTGCCGTCAGCTGTCTGCAGCATCACATTCGCCCCCGGGACAGGCTCGCCGGTGCCGGAGTCCGTCACGCGCCCTGTCACGACGGCATGGACCAATGACTGCTGTACAGTGTCCCTTTGAGCCTGTAATGGCAGCGCGAAGGTCTCTGCAACGCTGATGCAGGCCAGCACTGCGGCTGCGATAAGTATCGAGAAAGCTTTTAATTTCATAGTCATTATTCGAGCTCGAGGACGGGGATTTCAGGAAGGGCGTATTTCTCGCGGTTGGCGGCAGTAACCATCTCGTCAGAGATTATCTCTCCATTTTGCATGACTGTCATCTGTACTGAGCCTCCGCTGGAGATGATCATGCCAAAGGGGTCAGCCCACCTGCGATGCTCCAGGTCAAGGGCCTGCTTGCGGGTGATGCGGCGTATCTTCATGAGAGGTACTCCGCAGGAGACGTGGTTGGTGATGCAGTCGTATTTCGGGTCGAACAGGTGGATGTCCCCGGTATCGGAGCTGATGCCGACGGCTTCCCAGGAGAAGACGCCGGAGCTTTCCTCCACGGCCAGGATGAGACCGGGCAGGCCGGAGAATTTCCATGGACCTGCGCTGATGGGGATTTCGGGAGCGAACCACACGGTGTACTGCCGTCCTCTGAACGTGGTGCCGGCTGCCATGCACTGATAGCCGCAGACAGTCCTGGGCGGGATATTCTGAAACTGCCACGTCATCTGCGGAACGGGCTCGGTGTATTCGAATTCTTCCTTGACCATGCCTGTGCGGACGGTCAGTTCTCCTGCCTCCGGCCAGTTGAGGTATGTGTCCTCGTACAATGCGAATCTTTCCGCCGGCTTCCAGCTGTCAAGGTCCACTCCGTCGCGGTGGTTGGCATCGGTCCTCGCCCTGTACATGATGGAGTCCCGTCTGTCAGCGGTGGTGCTGTAGTATCTGGAAAGTCCGTCGGGGCTGATCTCTAAGCGCATGAAGTCGTAGTCGGGGATATAGTTGCCGGCCGTGTCGTAGGCGTTCATGTCCACTTCGTACCGGTAAGTTAGGGTGCAGCTGTAGGTGCCTATGGGTTTCTTGCTGGTGACATCGCGGCAGTTCACTGGGCATGAAGTTTTCAGAGTCTGGCCGTAGAGTGATACGGACTGGCCGCGGGCGTGCAGGGATGCGAGGGCAGTTAGCAAAAGGAAGGCTGTGAATAATATGGGACGTTGTGCTGTCATGGTGCAATGGCGTTTATTCTAACTACAAATATACGTTTATTTATTTATTTATTTATTTATTTATTTATTGCGCGATTTTTTTGAATATGGATTCGAATTGTTCTTTAGTTACAGTTTTTAAAATATTTAAAATCAGTAGTATATGCGTGGGTGAATTTGTGCAGATAATCAATAATGTGTTGTACTGTCTTCTCTGTATTTATTAATCCGCTGGTTGTATTGTATGTATTTTATCGTAAATTTAAGATAAAATACTTGTCCTGTGAGGAGCTGATAAACTTACACATGGTGTGCGGCATACAGACTGCGGGCAGTCATCTCCCTCACTGTTGGCGGCGCGGTGTGGCAGGGGAAAGGTAAGACCGGGAAAAGGGCTCCTGTCAATGCGGTGAAACAGCCTGGGTGCCAGAAAAGCAGATGATGTAGGAGGATATTTGCGGATAATCATGTAATTATTCCTATTTTTGGCCCAAGGCCACAAATACTGTTGCGCCTCGGCAATGCAATTTGAACAAGTTCAATTTGCATTGCTCTCGGCTTCTGCGTATTTTTGTTTCTGAAATGAAAAATGGAGGACCGCGCTATGATGAAATACCCGATAGGAGTTCAGAGTTTCGAGAAGATTCGCGAGGACGGCTTTGCCTATGTGGACAAGACAGACCTTATATACAGGCTTACGCATGAAGGCAATATCTATTTTCTGAGCCGCCCGCGGCGGTTCGGCAAGAGTCTGCTGGTATCCACCCTGAAGAACTATTTTCTGGGGCGCAAGGAACTGTTCGAGGGACTGGCCATCAGTTCGCTGGAGAAGGAGTGGCTGGAGTACCCGGTGTTCCATATCGACTTCAACGGCAGCAATTTCACTGCGCCGGGAACCTTGGATGCGGTAATAGAGGGAAGTGTATCGCAGTGGGAGTCTCAGTACGGCCGCAGCGAAGAGTTCACCGATGCCGGCAGACGGTTCGCTTACGTGCTGAAAAAAGCTCACGAGCAGACAGGCCGCAGATGCGTGGTGCTCATCGACGAGTACGACAAGCCGATGCTGGACGTGCTGGATACCGGCTATACCATAACCGTGGACGGGAAGCAGCGCCTGCTGGAGGAGTGGAACAGAGATGTGCTCAAGGGGTTCTACTCTGTATTCAAGGCGGCGGACGCGGACCTTCAGTTCGTGCTGCTCACGGGTGTGACCAAGTTTGCCCAGGTAAGCGTGTTCAGCGGGTTCAACCAGCCCCAGGACATCAGCATGTCATCGGATTACGAGACCCTGTGCGGCATCACCCAGGAGGAGCTGGAGAGTTATTTTGCAGAGCCGATAGATGCGATGGCCGCTTCTTTCGGAGAAAGCCGCGAGGAGATGCTTTCAAGGCTGAAGCGTCACTACGACGGCTATCATTTTTCCGAACGGATGACCGACGTCTACAATCCGTTCAGCCTTCTGAATGCCTTCGCCCAGAAGGCAGTACGTGACTACTGGTTCGCCAGCGGCACGCCTACCTATCTGATCCGGCTGCTGTCTCACTCGGACGAGAACCTGGACGAGCTTACCGGCAAGTACTACGACCCCTCCCAGTTCGTCGACTACAAGGCCGATGTCGAGAAGCCCCTGCCGATGATTTATCAGAGCGGCTACCTGACCATCAAGGATTACAGGCAGAGCCGCAATACATTCCTGCTGGACATTCCGAACAATGAGGTGAAGAAGGGCTTCGTGAGCCTTATCGCCTCAGATTATTTCAAAAGCAGGAGCAATGATGTCGGCAGTTGGATCCAGGATCTTCTGGACGCATTCGAGGACGGAGAGACAGACCGTATCCGCGACCTGTTCACCTCTTTCCTGGCGGACATACCTTATACAGTTCGCCGCAGGGAGGACGAGCGGGAGAGGGAGCGTTATTTTCAGTACACGTTCTATCTGATTCTGAGAATGGTCAGTGTTTACCTCACATGCGTGGAGAAGCCTCAGAGCCAGGGCCGCGTGGACTGCATCGTAGAGACCCCGAAATACGTCTACATCTTCGAGTTCAAGCTGGACGGTACAGCAGACGAGGCCCTCGCCCAGATAGAGGCGAAAGGCTACGCCCGCCCTTACGCAGCCGACAGCCGCACGGTACACTGCATCGGTGTCAGCTTCTCCTCGGAGACCGGCACCGTAGGAGAATGGAAGAGCCTTCTTCTGAAGTAATTTGTTGTTTTCCGGTTGTGCCGGGGCTTATTCGGGCAGGAGGGCGGCGAGCTCGTCGGGAGTGAGGCCGAGGATGTCGCAGATGGCGGCGCGGTCGAGACCCTTGGCTTCCATGCGGCGGGCAAGTTCTGAATTCCGGACGCTGTCGTCGGAGGTGCTCTTGCCTGCCTCTGCGAACA
Organism: uncultured Bacteroidales bacterium; assembly: GCA_944326225.1. Taxonomy (GTDB): domain Bacteria; phylum Bacteroidota; class Bacteroidia; order Bacteroidales; family UBA932; genus Coprenecus. Next base: position 13,474 of record CALVDI010000043.1, read on the forward strand.
GGGTGTGGACGGTCCGGCTCAGGAGCCGCAGCAGTCTCC
>CALVDI010000044.1 GCA_944326225.1 uncultured Bacteroidales bacterium
TAAAATCAGTAAAGTATGAATATAGTAGTTTGTATCAAGCAGGTTCCGGATACTACCGAGATAAAGATCAATCCCGTGACCGGTACACTGATCAGGGACGGTGTGCCCAGTATTATGAACCCCGATGACAAGGGCGGACTGGAGATGGCTCTCCGTCTCAAGGATCAGTACGGTGCCCACGTTACAGTAATAACCATGGGACCTCCCCAGGCCGACCAGATACTCAGGGAAGCCTTCGCAATGGGTGTGGACAGGGCAATCCTTCTGACCGACAGAAAGTTTGCAGGAGCGGACACTCTCGCTACCTCGAATGCCCTCGCAGGCGCGCTCAGAACCCTTGAGTGGGATCTGATCATCACAGGCCGTCAGGCTATCGACGGTGATACCGCCCAGGTAGGCCCTCAGACTGCCGAGCATCTCGATATCCCCCAGGTGTCATACGTGTGCGGACTTGAAGTCGAGAAAGGCGGCAAGGCTCTCAGAGTCACCAGGGAGACAGAGGACGGAGTACAGATACTCGAGGCTCAGATGCCCTGCCTTCTGACTGTGCTGTCTTCTGCTGTGAAGCCCAGATATATGAGTGCTCCCGGCATCGTGGAGGCCTACAATAAGAACGTGGAGATCTGGAGTGCCGACAAGATAGACGTGGACGAGAGCAAGCTCGGTCTGAAAGGTTCTCCGACCAAGGTGCTCAAGGCCTTTACCAAGGGTCTCAAGGCTCCCGGAGAGGTGTTCGAGGTCGATCCCGAGGAGGCAGTAGGCATCATCTTTTCCAGACTGAAAGAGAAATTCATTATCTAACACCGTAAATTTGAGCAATATGAATAATAAAAGTGATTATAAGAACGTATATGTGTTCGCGGAGCAGAGAGGCGGTGTTGTTCAGTCTGTCGCTCTCGAGCTTATAGGAAAGGCACGTGACCTGGCCGATGCCCTCGGAGAGAAGGTGGTGGCCATCCTCGCCGGCTACAATGTAGAGCCCCTGATCCAGACTCTGTTCGAGTACGGAGCGGACGAGGTGGTAGTGACTGACCATCCCGAGTTGAAGGACTATGTAACTGAGGAATACGCCCAGGCTGTTTCCCAGATTATCGATGCGGTACGCCCCAACATAGTGCTTTTCGGAGCCACTACTATCGGACGTGACCTGGCACCCAGGCTTTCGGCCCGTCTGGCAACCGGTCTTACTGCTGACTGCACCAAGCTGGAGATATCCGAGGACAAGCAGCTGATGATGACCCGTCCGGCATTTGGAGGCAATCTTATGGCCACCATCATGTGTACGGAGCACCGTCCCCAGATGTCCACAGTCCGTCCCGGTGTGATGCCCAAGCGTGACCCGGAGTCCGGCCGTACCGGCTCTGTTGTCCGTTTTGAGACCAAATTCGACCATTCCAAGATCAAGGTGAGACTCATTGAGGAAATCAAGGAGGAGAAGAATAAGGTGGATATCTCCGAGGCCAAGATTCTCGTCTCCGGAGGACGCGGAGTAGGCTGCAAGGAAGGATTCGCCAAACTGGAAGAGCTCGCCGGTGTGCTCGGTGCTCAGGTATCCGCGTCCCGCGCGATGGTGGATGCCGGCATCATGCCTCATGACCGTCAGGTGGGCCAGACTGGAAAGACCGTCCGCCCCGACCTCTACCTTGCCCTCGGTATCTCCGGTGCCATCCAGCACCTGGCCGGTATGGAGGAGTCTGACTATATCGTAGCGGTCAATAAGGACAAGTTCGCGCCTATCTTCAGCGTGTCCGATATCGGAATAGTAGGGGATGTCAACAAGATAGTGCCTCTGCTGACTGAAAGACTCAGAAAAGAAATGCAGAAATAATGAGAAAATCCATGTATATGATGCTTGCCGCAGCAATGGCTCTGATGCCTTTGGCGGCGCAGGCTGACGACAATATCAAAGGAGGGACTGCCGGAGCAGTTCCCTCTTTTGCTTTCGGGCTGTTTCAGGATGTCGTCTCCAATGACGGCTCGGACATAGTATTCATCTCTCCCATGAGTGCGTCACTGGCCCTGTCCATGACAGCCAACGGCGCTTCGGAGACTACGCAGCAGGAGATGCTGTCCGCCATGGGTTTTGACTGCTCCATAAAGGAAGTCAACGAATATAACCGCAGTGTTATGGACCTCTTCGCGTCAGAGCCGGACGGAGTTGAACTCAATGCAGCCAATTCCATCTGGGTGTCCGACGCATTTCCCCTCAAAGGCAGATTCTGCAGGAAGGTCAGGAAGAATTACGATGCGATGGTGACCAACCTGGATTTTGCCGATCCTGCATCTGTCTCCGTCATCAACCGGTGGTGTGCTGACAATACTGCCGGCCGTATCGACAGGATGATAGAGGCCATTGATCCGACGACACAGCTCTATCTGCTCAATGCACTGTACTTTAAAGGACTGTGGACGACACCCTTCGATGCGGCCCTTACCCGTGAGGATACTTTCCACGGGGACAGCAATGACTCTCAGGTCAAGTTCATGCACAACAAAGCTTATTTCCCTTATTATTCGGGTACGGAAGGCTCCATGGTTGAACTTCCATACGGAGAAGAAGGGAATTTTGTAATGGACGTGCTGATGCCGGCTGATGGAATATCAGTAGATGATTTTGTCTCCGCACTTGATAAAGAACTCCTGGACAAACTGTCCGGCAGTCTCCAGACGGATGAGATCAGGCTGACCCTGCCGTCATTCAAGGCCGAATATGAGACCACTCTCAATAATGTCCTGCAGAGGCTGGGCATGAAGGAGGCATTTACCTCATCGGCGGACTTCTCGGCTATGTCCAAGGATAATCTGATGATCAGTGAGGTCAAGCAGAAGACCTTTATCGAGGTCAATGAGGAGGGCTCGGAGGCCGCCGCCATTACATCCGTAGGCATGATGCGCACCTCCTTAGGTCCGGAGCCTTTCAGTTTTACTGTTGACCGCCCGTTCGTGTTCCTTATCCGCGAGCGTACCTCCGGCACACTCCTCTTCATGGGAATCGTCCGCAATCTGTAGTAGCCGTCGGTATTATAAAAACAAGGCCGTCCGGAGAACTTCCGTGCGGCCTTGTTCTTTTATCTGGGAGTTGCTGCTACAGTGTGTTGAAATCCAGAAATGCCACATCACCTATGATATTGCCCTCCGCGTCCTTGTCTGCAGCCAGGATAAAGTAATGTGTGTCAGGAAAAACTTCGATGGGAATCTCTGCCCATTCCGGCTGCTCCCCGTCCACACATTCTATGGTCATGTCACCCATGCCCTCGAAAGGATACAGGTACATCAGAATCTGCTCAAGGCTTTCCTGGTTGTCTGTGCTCCATCCTGGGACTATATAGTCCAGGGCAGCATATTCTCCGCTTGTGAACCAGAATCCAGTCTCTGATTTGGAGTATACCCTGAAAGCATAGGAGTTCTCGGTCGCGTCTATTAGAGTAAGGTACTCGGGCTCGGGTTCGGGTTCGGCTGCCGTGGAGATTTCCAGTGTGGCAGAGGATGTCAGCAGACCGTCTTCGACAGACATGTTTACTGCGGATGCATTGACTGTATAGACTGTCCCGGGATCAAGGTCCTTTAAGTCAATGATAGTCGTACTGCCTATAGTCACTGAGTTGCGGTATATCTCTTCTCCGTCAGGTGCAGTCACAAAGGTGAACGCGCTGTCGGCGACTCCAATTTTTACCTCGAAGCGGATGGTGGAAGAAAGTTGCTCATCATCCAGTGTTTCTGAAAGATCAGTGATTACTGGAGCCTCTGGAGGAAGTACCGGTTCGGGCTCAGGCTCATTTGTCCGGTCACAGGAAATAATCATGACTGCAGTCATGGCGGGGATAAGATAGCTGAAGGCAAGTTTTCTCATATGCTTGAAATATTTATAAGTCCGGCCATAAAGATACTGATAATTTTCTTAAATTTGAAGAATTGAAAGCAATAAGCTATGGGGAGACATATCGATATCGTACAGAGGTTTTTAAAAAACAGGGCAGTGCGCATTATTTCAATGCTATTTATACTGACGTCCATTACATCCGTAGTACTCTCATCGTTCAAGGAGTTCCAGCAGTACAGCTGGCTGTTCCAGAGCTTCATACATTTTGCCTCGCTGGTATTCCTGATAGAGTACGTGCTCCGGATTTATTCCGCACCCGCGCTATATCCGGACCTGCCGGCGTACCGCAGCCGCCTGAAGTACATTTTCTCCTTCTACGGGTTGGTTGATCTGGTGGCGGTCATCCCGTTCGTGATGACCTATTTCTACTGGGACACCGAGATCGTCCACATCATCATCCTGCCGTATGTGTTCGTGGTGTTCAAGCTGATACGATATTCCACAGCCTTTCAGCTTATCCTGAAGGTGATGAAGTCAGTGCGTTCCGAGCTGCTGACGGCGTTTACCGCCTGCCTGATCATCATCTGTTTCTCCGCGATACTGGTCTATTTCGTGGAGAAGGGAGCTCAGCCCGAAGTCTTCAAGAACATCGGAGACAGTATGTGGTGGGCCGTCATCACATTCACCACAGTGGGTTACGGTGACATTTATCCGGTAACGCCCATAGGCCGCATCCTCTGCGCCTTCATCAGCTTCGTCGGCATAGCCATGCTGGCCATCCCCACCGGTATCATCAGCTCGGCCTTCATCGCTTCCATGAAAGACCGCCTCAACAAAAAAGACTGACCAAAACTGAAGCGGCGGTGCATCCCCTTGAAAAACGTACTTGATTTATAATGTATTACAAAACAAGCCGCACATTTGGCCGGTTTAAAATCTGTCAAATGTGCGGTGAACTAATGTAATTGATTGAAGTTCAGCAATATCCTACCTTGTATTGCACCACGGCTTCATAATGGGCCGGTGATATTGCTGCGGTTTCAGCGGAGCCAGGCCTCGATGCTGTTCTTGGAGGCATCGTTGAGCAGCTTGCCGCTCTGCCAGTTCAGGGAAGGGTATTCTTTCTTGAGTTGGGCAGCCGAGTTGGCGATGCCGCTGCCTCCGGATGTGGCGAATGGTATCACCGTCTTGCCGGAGAAGTCGTAAGTGTCCAGGAATGTGTTCACTGCCCTGGGTGCAAGATTCCACCAGATAGGGTAGCCGATGTAGATTACGTCATAGCTTTCCGCATCTTTCAGGTCCGCCCTGATGGCCGGTCTGGACTTGCTGTCGTTCATCTCCTTGGTGCTGCGGGATGTCTTGTCGGTCCAGTCGAGATCGGCGGCTGTATATTCCTGCACAGGAGCAATCTCGTAAAGGTCTCCGCCCGTAGTTTCCGCAATCATCTCCGCAACCTTCTCTGTGATTCCGGTGGCCGAGAAGTAGGCCACAAGTGTCTTTTTACCGTTCATAGCCTGTTGATTCTGTGCACCGGCCGACAGGCATACAGCCGCAGCCGCTGCAATGGTTAATACAATACGTTTCATCTTCATTTGAAATTTGACGTAAAATTACACTTCTTCTCCAAAAGACTATGTACCTGTATTACAGAAATAATACCCGATTTTACTTATGATATGAGGAACTGGTGCAGGGAGGTGCCTCCGTCTATGGAGGGGCAGAATTCCTCCAGGACATGGAACATCGGTGCTCCGTATGTCTCAATGCCGCCTTTGAGTGTGCTGAGCACGCAGATATCGCCTGCTATGCCGCACAGGTCTATCCGCCCTATATCGAGCCGGTGCATCAGGTAATCTATATGTCTTCTGGAAGTCAGGTTCCTGAAGATGGAGTATTCCTCCACGTTCTTCTTATCGCCTTTCTTGAATATCTTCACTTCCCCGGCAGTCCTGTAAAGCGGCTCAACCATAGGAGGGTAGATGCATGCGCCGACAGTGTGCTGCACACAGTGCATGGGCCATTGCCCTCCGTTCTCCCCGAATGAGCAATGATTGAACGGATGCCAGTCCACCGTCACGGCCTTGCACGCGTACTTTCCGTCCATCTTCTCTATATATTTGATAAGAGCATCCATCTTCTCCGCAGCACCCTCCACAGCCATGCTCCCGCTTATGAAGTCAATCTGCGGGTCAATAATCATCAGCATTCGTTTCATAAATTTTCCTCTTTGCACAGTTAAAATTTGGAATAAAGATATTGCAAAAATCGTCTCATAAGAATAAAATGTTTCTGAAATCAAATATTTTTCTATCTTTGCAGCCGCATTCGGGAAACAGGCGACGCTCTGTACCTAAAAGAGTACAACAAGGCGTGCGAGCCCATCCGAATGACTCCGGGTCCGGTAGCTCAGCTGGATAGAGCAACAGCCTTCTAAGCTGTGGGTCTTGGGTTCGAATCCCAACCGGATCACAGACGCAACAAGCAGGATGCGCCCGACCTTAAGGTTGGGCGTTTTTTGTGCCGGAAGGGCAGTCCGGAAGCTCGTTTACGGAAAAATCGGTAATAAGCTGGAGTGCGGTAACGGAGGCAGAGATGCACTCTTAAAATACAATTGTTGATTATAATCTGCTAAGTATTGTTCCTGATATAGTCGATGACGGTAAATCTCTTCTTGGCGGCCGGAGCCCCGGGAACGGTCTCCAGCGTATGGACCGACAGCGGCTTGCCGTCGATGACCTGGCGGGAGAGGAAGGCCGCGATGTCGTAGAGGTTGCGGCTCATGGGAAGGGAGGCTATCTCGTGTCCGGCATTGTCTATCTCGTAAAAATGGCAGGGGGAGTCCAGGGATTCGAGGCTCCGGGCTATGGTCTCCGAGCCCCAGAGGCCACCGAGGAAGGGAAGGTGGGCCTTGCGGAAAGGGACGATGCCGTCGGCATTGCCGTGGAAGAGCATGACGGGGCAGGGGAGGGTCTGCCAGTGCAGCTTCTGCTTGTCTGAGATTGCTCCTGCGAAGGATATCACTCCGGCGTAGCGGAATCCCTCCGGGAGGCGGGCTGCCAGGCTGTGGCTGTTGCAGCGGTAGTATTCGGCCTGCAGGACGGTGATGGCCCCGGCACTTGAACCGCTGATGACAATTTTCTCAGGATCAATGCACCAGGCCTCCCGCTGCTGTGCGATGTACCGCGTAGCGTCGTACAGGTCCACTACGGCAGTGTCAATGGCAGACTGGAGGATGTTCATGAAATCTACGGGGGATGGGCGTCCTTCGAAGGTTGTCCGGCCCAGCATGGTGCGGTAGTCTATCGAGGCGACCGTGCAGCCGTGGCGGGCCAGAAACTCGAAGTAAGGCACGAACATTTCGGAGTACCTTTCGCCGAACCTGAAACCTCCGCCGAACACGAATATTACCACAAGAGAGTCAGCCTGCTCCATTCCTGACAGGAAGTAGCGGTCGAGCCTCAGAGTGTCAGACCCCTTGACGGCGAATATCTCCGTTTCCATCAGGACTTCCCGGGAACTGTCAGCGGCATGGTCCAGAATCTCGGTACATTCGTAAGAAGTGACGGCTTCTGCGGCTTCGGCATACGGATGAGTATCAGTGTCGGAGTGTTGTCCGGATGAGCCCCGGCAACTGCTCAGGGTAAATGCAGCGGCGAGGGCTATAAAGATGATGCGTGCAGCTGTTTTCATGTTTTATAAAATTTTTATTTGCAGAAAAATACCAGCCGTTCGTAGATCTCCCGGGCCTCTTCTACCCGCAGACTCCAGAGCGTGAAGGAGGTACCGTTGGTGGAAAGGGTGAGGCTCACCCGGCGGGAGTACGGGGTGAAGGGGGTGGCTTTCAGACGGACGACCTCGATGTTGCTGTATTTGACGTAGTTCCGGATGTCCGCAAACTTACCGTTGTGAATCTCGATGTAGTCCTCCTTCAGAGTGATGCGGCTCCGACGGACGGCCATGAGCCCTTTGGCCAGAGATATAAGCAGCCAGGCCGCCGGCACAGCGAGCCATACATACAGGCCGAAGCAGGCTAAGGTGACCGCAGCGGCCAGCGATATCAGAATATCCAGACGCATGACGTGCCACATCAGACCGTACCCCGACCGGGCCGAAATGACATCCGGAGAAGAGCCGTAGCCGCTTCCGAGCCACCAGTTGAGAAAATCCGCAGCCGATTCCGAGCCGTAGACCCTCACATCCGCGCCCTTTTTCTCATCGGTAGCATTCAGTGCCTGCCGCAGCATGACGGTACTGCCGTGCAGCCATTGCTCCAGAAAATTGCGCTTGACATAGACCGTGCAGACCTTATCGTAGGAGAAACGGCTGCTGTTGCGGGCAATGAGTCCGCTCTCGAAGGTCAGCTGACCGCGGGCGATACGCACTTCCATGTTGGCATAACGCAGAAAGACCTTGCCTATCCACAGCAGCATCACGAAGAAGTACAGAGCCACAGCGACGACCACATAACCCGAAGGCTGGAGCGACAGAGTCCCGGCATGTGTGTCCACATAGTCTATGATATGGTCTACCGCATGGTCATCTACAGTCGTAACGGAATTGTACACAGCGGCTAAGGCGGCAAAGAGCACGGCCATGCCCTGAAGGTGGTTCTGGCAGAACGCCCCTTTGATCAAATTGGAATTGCTGAAGCTCATCCTGACGGCATTTTCTGCCGCTGCCTCTTCCCCGATATATTCCGGAATCGCGGCAGCATCAACTGCTTCCTCGGTCTCCGGCATTTTCCCATCCGCTTCCTCCTCCATCTCCACCCTCTCCATCAGTGCCTTCCAGTCCCGGTCATCCAGGATAAGCTCTACCTCCGCGGACTTGGACGCAAGCGTATCGAAGAGCACACCCCGCAGTTCCAGAACCCGGTAGATGAACCCCTGCCTTGTCCTCATAGACTGAACCTTATTCAGCGGTATGCTGGTTATTCCCTTATTCAGCAAGCCGTTCATGAAAACCAATTTGCCACCCTCGATATAATACTTCTTGAAATACCAGTCGATGAAAGCCATCAATGCCGCCAGTACCAGATATCCGGCGCATATCAGCGAAGCCAGCAGTATTTTCCCCGAAAAGGTATGCTTGTCCCCGGTGATATTCACTATAACTAAAAGTACGAAAGGTCCGGCAAACTCCCGCAGCTCCTTGGCCATCAGGACCCAATAAGCACTCCCGCTCATCCGCCTAGGAACGGAAAAATCACTTACTCTCATTTCCGGTTCTCTCGATTAGAAGTGACTTTATCTCCTCGGCCTTCTCCTGCGTCAGTCCGGGGATGACGGTCTCCGCCAGCATCTGAGCTCCGTTGACAATATCCACGGCATAGAGTCCGAACATTCGCGAGACGGGATCCTGCCGGATGCTGACCTGCTGTATCTTGCAGAAGGGTATCGTAACTGTCTTCGGGAAGACAATTCCGTAACGGTAGGTGATGTCGTGCTCCCTGACCGCATATCCTTTATAGGCGTATGCCTTGGGCAGAATCGACAGATTGACAAGCCCCGCCGCAAGCAGCACTGCCTCCGCACATATCACGATCAGGTTCCTGCCGTCGAACTCATCGGCCAGAAGCAGGAAAAGCGGCAGCAGCATCAGTCCGAGCCAGATCAGTGCCGTTATCACAGCCTGTGTCTTGAGATAGCTTTTCTTCAAAGGTGTGTAGGAAAGTTCCTCCACGGGGTCAATATTATCCGGGTGCCATTGTCTGTTGGTCATGTCTGGTCTGCCTGTAAAATTCGTCACAATATTTTTGACAAAAATAAGAAAATAAGTCTTATCTGTCTCAAATAATAGAGGACATTATATGTGCTTGACCACCTTTGCCGGCACCCCGACCTCCACCATGTCGGCAGGCATTTTATCGGTTGTCATTTTCCTGCTTGATGATGCGCAAGGCCTTGATGGCGGCTGGGAAGCCGATGTAGGGCAGGCACTGGATGACGGCGGCGGTCAGGGTTTCGGGAGAGTTGCCGGCGGTGATGTTGCCGTGATAGTGGGAGTGGAGCTGGCTCTCGGCTTCCAGGGTGGTCAGGACGCAGTAGCCGAGCAGCTCGCGGGTCCGCAGGTCGAGTGCGCCGCGGCTGTAGATATCGCCGAAGAAATAGTCCGTAAGGAACCGCTCCACGTCCTTGCCCATATCGCCGGGCACGCCTTCCATCACCGAGGCGATGCCGCCCGGATAGTGCTTTTCCAGAGGCAGGGAGATACCCCGCTCCGTAAATACTTCATTGACCGTCGCCACGGCATTCAGCATCCTCGGAAAGCCGATGAACGGGGCGGTGAGATACATCACCTCGCGCAGCTCCTCGGGGGTAACACCCACATTGAGTGCCGCTCCGGCATGGGCCTTCAGCTGAGGGAGCGTCTGCATCGTGGCGAGGGTGATGCAGGTAATCATTTCGCGCTGTTTCAGCGTCAATTCGCCAGTTTGGAATACCTCGCCGAAGATGAACTTCTGAAGGATGTCCATCATTTCCGGGTCCGTGCCCTGCCCGGTCAGGGCCTCGCCGCCGAACAGGGTGCGGTAATTCTGTTTGCATACTTCGATTCTGTCCATATTGTCCTCTGTTTGTGCCGTCGCGGACAGGCTTCCTGCCAGCACGAGGGCGATTATACCTATTACTTTTTTCATATTCATTGTCTTTCAAATCTTACATTTACACTCTCCGTTCCTTGCAACAGGCTGATGCCGTCGCCGTCGATATGCCCGATTTTGATGAGCGAATTGCTCTCCGACCAGTCACGACAGAAGATGGCGACATTGCCCCATGGCTCGTAGATAGTAATGTCTCCGGCTACTGGAGCACAACCACGTGGCGTATCGTCAAGGCTGAGTGCCGGGTCGGGATAGAATATTTTTTCCGTGCCGTTGTTGTAGTCCTCCAATGTAACCTCCAGCGGCAAGCGGGAAAGGAAATCGCGGGCTGCGCCGTTATCTTCCATCGTGACTGTGATGGTCTGTTCGCCTACAATGATATTGATGTTTAAGGATGCAGCATCGGGCGCGTCCGGCTCTTCCCGGCTTGCGCCAAGGCTTTCCAGCCACTCCGGGATGCGTGTAGCCATATTGCCCAGCGTACTTGATGTGAGCAACAAGGATTCCTCAAACACGGCATCAGGGACAAGCGTTGCCGCATCCCTTTCGGAAGTGCCTATGCCATTGCTTCCGCTGCTGGCAAAGAGGGCGATACGTTTTCCTGCCAGCAAATCGGCATGGTTGTGCAGGAAAGTCTGCATTGGAGTTGCAATATGGCCATACCAGATGGGATAGCCGATGAACA
>CALVDI010000045.1 GCA_944326225.1 uncultured Bacteroidales bacterium
TACAGCACATAATCCACCTCCTTCCGGTCTCCGCCGGATGCTGCCGTCAAATATTGAATAAAACTTCTGCCGCCTATCGTGCAGGCGTCGAACAGTACTTCCATGTCCAGTTTTCCAACGCCCCGCGACTGTGCCTTACCGGTGTTGCCCGAGGCTGTTCCGGTCTCTTCATGAACCGCGCTTTCCTGCCGGCCGCCGGCTCGTTCCGGACCGGGATATCCATTGACGCTGTATCCGCGCTTCATGATATTGACATAGCCGTCCGAGACCTTCTCGCTGAACAGAGCGTCCGTCATGATGCGGTCGGACTGCACGAATGTCACCGTACTTTCGATATCGCTTACGGAAGCGTTGAGCATCAGCCGTCCCTCATCTATCACCGCGACGTGGTCCACGACATCCTCTATGTCCCGCACCTGATGCGTGGACAGGATTACCGTCCTGTCCGGACCTGCATACCGGGACAGCATACGTCTCAGACACAGCTTGGACGGAATGTCCAGTCCGTTGCCCGGCTCATCCAGAAGCAGCACTTCAGCGTTGAGGGACAGAGCGAAGGCTATGAGTGCCTTTTTGCGCTGTCCGAATGAAAGCCTGCTCAATCTCCCGTGCGGATCCACCTCGAATTCTTCCAGGTATTTCAGCAGAGCCTCTCCGTCATAGCCCGAATAGAACCTTCCGTACCCTGCCGCATAATCGCTCACAGGTATGTCCGGGGCATTCATGCTCTCCGGAACGAAATACAGTCTGTCCAGAAACTCCGGCTTCCGTCTATAGGGCTCGCAGCCGTTGACCTCAATCTTTCCTCCGCCGCACTCCATCAGTCCGGCCATCAGGCGGAGCAGCGTCGTCTTGCCCGCTCCGTTCTTGCCCAGGAGACCGTATACAGTGCCTTTCTCAAAGCGCGTACACAGACCGTCATATACGCGACGTCCCCCGTAGCTGAATGTAAGTTCATCTATCCGTATCATAAAACCAAAGATTAAATGTTGCAGTGCTGTCGGGCTGCCGCGGGACGTTACGGCGCCTCTTCTTCCTGCAAATATGAGTCATTATTTCCACATTGCAAAATCCCGGATGAAAGTTTTGATAGGATTGGAAAAATTCATTTGCATTGCTCTCAGTTTCTGCGAATATTCGGCTTCGCCGCATATACTGTTGCGCCTCGGCAGTGCAAATTGAATAAATTCATTTGCATTGCTTTCGGCTTCTGCGTATATTTGCAGCCTGAATTGAAGGAGAGATGCCGGAGTGGTCGAACGGGGCAGTCTCGAAAACTGTTGAACTCCTTGTGGGTTCCGGGGGTTCGAATCCCCCTCTCTCCGCAAAAGGGAACGAAGATGCCGCAGAGCTTGCTCTAGCGGCATTTTTGTTTCCTTTTGCAATGCCCGCCGCAGGCGGCAGGGGATGTGCGACCGCAGGGAGCAAATCCCTCGGGAGATACTGTCCGTGGCGCATTGCCTCACAGCAGGCGGCAGGGGATGTGCGACCGCAGTATTTGACTTGTGACCATGAATCACCATACGAAGATGCAATCTGTTGATATACAGCGTGATGATTGTTGGGTGGCGGCTTTATGCCTCGAAAAAACAGACCATACCGCCGCTTGCTTTGTGGAAGCCGCTGTAATAGAGTTAGCTAGGTTGCGGGCTGGTGCTTTATGGTGAAGGGCCGGCGCTGAGTAGCCGCAATGAATAGCCGGACACTGAATAGTCAGCACTGAGGGTCATGGTGAGGAGTGGGATTGAGTGTCTGCGTTGCCGGCAATAGATTCGCTGCACCGGGTTCGCATCAAAGTCAACCGCATCAGGGATAAGAATGAGCGGGGCAAACCAAATTCGGGGAAGGTCACAGCACATTTGTTACTAATGATAAATAATGGAAATATTTCAATTAATTTTTGCAAATAATGGAAATTTTTCTATCTTTGCAATGTCAAACAAGTCCTGTATGAAGTCAAGTGAATTTCACAGACTGGTCCAGTCCGAAGGATGGACCAAAGTCAGGCAGGTCGGAAGCCACGTGATATACGAAAGGAACGGCAGAAAGGTTATAGTACCGTACCACGGCTCGGCTGAGATGCCGAAAGGATTGGAGAACAAACTTAGAAAGGAGATGGGGCTTTAGTCCTCTCCTTTCTTCAAAAAACAAAAATATGGAAAAGAAGAAAATACAGGCGGTCATAGAAATCGCAAAGGACGGCGGTTATGGAGTATACTGCGTCTCAGAACCGTTTACTGGCATGGGAAAAACGGTGGAGGCTGCGAAGAAAGATATGCTTGACGGTATGGAACTGCTCAAGCGCACCTGTCAGGAGGACGGATCGGAATATCCGGCTATACTGAACGAGGATTTTGAGATAGAATACAAATTTGATGTGCAGTCTTTCATGGAATATTATTCCGGTATAATAACTCCTGCTGCCCTTGGCCGCATATCCGGAATTAATCCGAAACAGATTTGGAATTATATGCACGGAGTCTCTAAACCGAGACGTGCGCAGGTTGACAAGATAGAGAATGCACTGCATAAGCTTGGCAGCGAATTGATGAATGTCTCATTTTGACTTGTTTGACAGCTTTCATTCTGAGGCTCGCCCCGGACCATCGTGCCCGGGGCTGTTTGTTTAGAATCTGATGAAATCCCAGCTGATACCGACACCCACATAAGGAACGTTCCGACCTGGCCGTTGGAGAACCCGATGCCGTAGCCGGCCTGAATGTCGATGTCCCATCTCCTGACAGGTTCTCGGGACACTGTGCTGCTGTTGATGTAGACTGTGCGCGGAAATGGATATGTCAATCAGTTTGCGCCTGCGACGGAAGGCGATCTGGTTATCGTCAATAACGGAGACGGGACATATCAGCTTACATTCAGTTTCTTGGATGACCTCGGGCATACCTGGGACGGGACATGGTCCGGAACCATAACAGCTGACAACTATGATTTCTCCAGTCAGTCGAAGGCTGTGAAGCAGAAAGCAGTAGAAAATTTCACAGTGCGCTGAAATAATTCCCGGTCTATAATGTAGAAAAGATCAAATGACACGGGCCCCGAAAGTTTTTGTCTGACTTTCGGGGCTCACGTCAATTTATGCCGTTTCTATTCTCTGGTGGCAATCCGGGAGCAGAAGGTGAGGATGTCGTGCCAGACGGTCTCCTTGCCGGTCTCGTTGAGGATCTCGTGGCGCATGGAGGGGTAGAGCCGGGACTGTACGTCGGTGTAGCCGGCACGGCGCATGGTCCTGACGGCCTCGTCGAATCTGCGGCGGTCCAGCAGGCACGGATCATCCTCTCCGGAGATGAAGAGCACCGGCATGTCCGGCCTGCGCGGATGCCATCCCGAGGTGCTGTAGGCATCCTGCATCAGTGAGAACAGGTTGATGAAGCCGTCGGCGGTGAACTGGAAATTGCACAGCGGGTCCTGGTCGTAGTTAAGCACGATCTCGGGATCGGAGCAGACCCAGGCGTTGGGTGAGCCCTCATGGCGGAAACGGCGGTTGAATGAGCCGAATGCCAGACGCTGTATGAGGCGGGGCCGGCATTTCTTCCCGGCAAGGAGGGCGTAAAGCCGCGCAATCAGCCTGCCTACCGGTGCTCCGCTGTTGCGGCTCGGACTGCCGCAGACGATGAGGCCTGAGAGCATGTCGTCGTAACGCTTTGCGAAAGAGCGCACCGCCATTGAACCCATGCTGTGGCCTATGAGTATGAGCGGCAAGTCGGGATGTTCCATCCGCATCCGTTCCATGACGGCCTTGATGTCATCGACCATGGCTGTGAAGCCTCCCTCGTAGAAATATCCGAGGTCTTCGGCAGACCGTACCGATTCCCCGTGTCCCCGGTGGTCGTGGATGACACTTGCGAATCCGTTGGCTGCCAGAAATTCCATGAACGGGATGTACCGCTCCTTGTGCTCGCACATTCCGTGTACTATCTGCACGATGCCTTTTGGCGCAGTCATCGGTTCGCAGATTATGATGCTGAGTGCCAGTCCGTCCGACGGAGAGGCGATCTTCTCTTTTCTGAAAGTGGCCTGTTTTGAATATGTCATGATATCCGGTATCTCCAAAAGTATGCCATCTGCATCTTCAATCGCCATATTACCAACAAATGAGGATATTCCGGTGGAGTTTGCTGGAAATTCGCTATATTAGCGAAAAAATTATTGGTTATGATAAACTCTGTGAAATCTATCATTATCGCGGCATCGGCTTTGGCGATGTCTGTGTTTGCGGCAATGCCGTCGTCCGCTCAGGAAAAAGTTGTCAGATATGAGGGCAGCGTGTCGGTCGGAGCTGGATATTTTGAATATAGGGAAGTGGGCGGAGTCCTGCATACCTCGCACGGTATCCGTTTCAATAGGGAAGGGGTGCGTTTCTTGTATCTGGGACTGAGCCTTGAAGAGCAGTTGTATCTGGGAGGCAGACCATATATCCCGTCGTATACTTTTCTAAGCGTGCATGCGAAGACTTATTTCCCGGCCGGGGCAAGGGTTCAGGCGACAGCCGGACTGGAACTGGGTGCAATGCGTCTTGCGGCCGGCAGTGTGATGTGGTCGCCTAACCTGACTCCATCAATAGGAGTGGAGTTCCTGACTAAGGGCAAGCAGGCGGTTATGATAACTGCTCGGACATATATCAACAAGGATTCGGTTACAGGAGAACAGCCCGATCCCGGAGTGACGCTGATGGTCGGTTATCGTTTCTGAGGATGAAGGCTTATACGTATCTTGGACAAGGAAAGGCGGCCCTGCTCGACAAGCCGGAGCCGCAGCTGCAGGGGCCGCGCGACGCCCTGGTGCGGGTGACTCTCGGGAGCATCTGCACGAGTGACCTGCATATTCTGCACGGAAGCGTACCCCGGGCCGTGCCTGGGATTACTCTCGGGCACGAGATGGTCGGGGTGGTGGAGGCCGTAGGCTCTGCCGTGGGCTCTGTCCGGCCGGGCGACCGGGTGGCGGTCAATGTGGAGACGTTCTGCGGCTCGTGCTTTTTCTGCCGCCACGGCTATGTGAACAACTGCAGCGACCCGCTAGGTGGCTGGGCCCTCGGCTGCCGCATCGACGGCGGTCAGGCGGAGTACGTCCGGGTGCCGTACGCCGACCAGGGGCTGACCCGCATTCCGGACGGGGTGAGCGATGCTCAGGCACTGTTTACCGGGGACCTGCTGGCTACCGGGTTCTGGGCTGCCCGCATTTCTGAAATCGTTCCTGAGGAGGACACCGTCCTGATTATCGGTGCCGGACCGACCGGTATATGCACCCTGTTGTGCGTGATGCTCCGCCGGCCCCGCCGCATCATTGTCTGTGAGAAATCCCCGGAGCGCAGGCGTTTTGTCCGGGAGCATTATCCCGAGGTGGTGGTGACCGACCCGGAGCACTGTTTGTGTACTGTTCTGGAATATAGCGAACATGGAGGTGCCGATACCGTTCTGGAGGTGGCCGGTACGGAGGAGACCTTCCGCATGGCCTGGGAATGTGCCCGTCCCAATGCCGTCGTGACCATAGTCGCCATGTACGACCGTCCGCAGGTGCTGCCCCTGCCCGACATGTACGGCAAGAACCTGACATTCAAGACCGGCGGCGTGGACGGCTGCGACTGCGCGGAGATCCTCCGCCTCATCGCCGACGGCCGTCTCGACGCTACACCGCTCATCACCCACCGCTTCCCGCTCAGCCGCATCGAGGAGGCCTACCGCCTCTTCGCCTCGCACGCCGACGGAGTCATCAAGGTCGCTGTCGAGCTGTAGAGCAGCCCTTCAGCAGTGACGTTTTGCTTTACTGTCAGTTGTTTGTATTGTGGCTTGGCATCCCAACGCTTCATTTTTCTTCATGATTATCCGCAAAGATACCCCCAGCCCCAGATTGCCGCTCCGTGACTGACCCCATCCGCCTAAGGCAAGCCCAGGTCGGATGGATGTTCTTGAAGCGCCGGAGCATATTGCTGTCCTCCATATCATTCCGCTCTTCTGGTCCAATCCTCCCGGCATCCTCACGTTGCTTTTTAGTTGTATTACAACCGCCTGATTGACTGGATTTTGTATTTTTCGCAAAAAGTTAAATGACGGTAAAAGGGCTCATTCTGAGCGTAATTCGCCCCACTTAAAATGTCACCAGATAGATAAGGTGTTTATATTCAAGCATATGCACTTCAACTAAAAAGCATCGTGAAGTAAAGTGAGGGCCGTAGGGGTATATTTGCGGATAGTCAATTTTTTCTTTCGAGTGGGTGCCGACAAAAGTGGTGTGACCCGTCACCTTTTTGATTTCGTTGCTGAGCATTTTGCATTTTTCCTAAAAATAATTTGCATATATGTAAAATATGCTTTACATTTGTACAAGTAAAATTTACATAAATAAAACAGATATGAAAACTAAACATTATCTTCTTTCCTACAAATGGCAGACGGCAGGATGGATACTCCTGGCTGTTGCCTTAATGGTGACTTGTCTAATTGTTGGTGTAGGACTTTACATGACGATGAGCGAGGCTGTTACGAAACTATTTGTCGCGGCTGTTTATATCGTGACCGCTCTTTCGCTGCTGCTGATAGCATTTTCGGAGGAGAGGCAGGAGGACGAATTCATCAAGTCGCTGCGGGGAAGGTCGCTGGCTGCTGCGGCTTGCGTGGCATTTGCGCTGTCCATAATCTGGTTCTGCGTGAGCAATGTAGGCCGGATGTATCTCCCTTTGCAGATGGGTGACGATCTGTGGTGGAAGTTCAGTTTGGTGGATAATTATCTGTCAATCATCCCGATGTTCTTCCTTTACATCGTTATTTTCAAAGCGAGTCTGTGGGTCTATAGATGGAGGAGCCGCCATGAAGAATAACATCCGCGTCGAGAGGGCTGTCCTGCGCATATCGCAGCAGCAGCTGGCCGAGGCCGTAGGAGTCTCCCGCCAGACCATTTACGCCATCGAGAACGGAAAGTTCATTCCCTCCACCGAGCTGGCACTGAAACTTTCGGCCTATTTCGGGAAGACTGTCAATGAGCTTTTTCAGCTGGATTGAACGGAGTGTCGGCAAAATATATTAAATTTGTAGCAAATCCCTTTAATTATGAGCAGAGAGGAGAAGAATAGGATCGCATTTTATATAGCATGTATAGGAGCTTTCGCTGAGAGGTTCTCCATAAGCAATGCTTTTGCATACAACTATCTATCTCAATATAAAGGGTTGGAACTGATATACGATTACTACGATATCGAGCATACGTTCTCTATAGATGATGCAGTAGAGGATATGCAGAAAATATGTCGGCGGAATGGAGGTCCGCTCGTATGATACTGTATCATGGCTCAAATATAGAGATTGGTGAAATTCTTCTGGCAAAAGGCAGGCATGGAAAAGACTTTGGCAGAGGATTCTACCTGAGCGCGGACTATAGACAGGCAGTGCGGATGGCTGAGAATGTCGTGCGGAGAGAGGGTGCCGGTGTGCCGTGTGTGACCCGTTTTGAGTTTGATGAAAGCAGGACCTGCAATCTGGCAATTAAGCGTTTTGATGGCTACACAGAGGAGTGGGCAAGGTTTGTTCTGGACAATAGAAGGAATTATACAGATAGGCCGAGTCATCCTTATGATATCGTAATAGGCCCGATTGCCAATGATGCTGTCGGGGTTCAGATAAGGTTGTTGTCAAGAGGTTTTATAACGTTTGACAAGTTTATAGAGAACTTAAAATTCACAACGCCGACAGTTCAGTATTTTTTTGGAACGGAACAGGCTGTCAAATTATTGAAAAAATTATGACATCTGACGAAAGACAATTTCTGATAGAGACATTATGCGAGGATCTGGTCCCGATGATAATGGAAGAGTATAATCTTTCAGATAAGGAAGCTATTGATAAACTGTATAAATCCAATACCTTTTCTAAGATAGAGGACCCGGATACCGGTCTATATTATCAGAGTCCAGTATATGTCTTCGACTTTCTGAAAGATGAATTTAATGCGGCTGGGATTGAGCATTAAGCAGAGGGCGAGTCTGACGGCTATGTATGCCAGAAATTTCCTGATGGTCTCGGGGATATGCAGCTTGTCTGCGTTCATTGCTCTGGCGGTGATGGACGCGGATAGGGCCGGACTCGCAGCGATGGCCGGGATGCTGTCGCTGATGAAGCTGTTCCTGACCGGGATACTGGTGCTGCTTAGAATGTTGGACCGCGGCCGGGGCGACCGGGAGTTTTTCTATATCAATCTCGGGCTCTATCCGCACCGGATGACGGCTGCGGCTGTGATTCTCGACCTTGCGGTATATGCCGTGGGACTGACCGTTATAATCTTGATTAAAAATGCCCTGCAGTACTGAGACACATAAAGTGCATACGCTGCTCGCCGACAGCATAACCCTCTCGTTCGGACGGCAGAATGTCCTGAACGGAGCCTGGCTGCGGTCTCAGACCGGCATGGTCACGGGGCTGCTGGGCCGCAACGGAAGCGGCAAGTCCTCGATGTTCCGTGCGGTGATGGGGCAGCTTAGGGCTCAGAACTGTTTTGTGCGGGTGGACGATGAAGCCGTCTCGGATGCCTTGCAAGGCGGCAGCACTTCATGGCTGCCGTGGTCCGTGACCGGAGGCCTCTTCCGGAACAGCTCCGTGGCCCGCTGTCTCAAGTACCTGCCTCAAGGCAACTTCCTGCCGCCGAAGATGACCTTGCACCGGATATTCGAATATTACGCGATGGACTACGGAGAACTAGCCGAGGCATTTCCCCAATTCGCACAATATCAGGATGCCCAGGTGCGGGAACTGTCCTCGGGAGAAGTGCGCATCGCCGGGATATGGCTGGTGCTGTGCTCCCCGGCTCCGTTCTGCATCCTCGACGAGCCGTTTTCCTTCCTCGCCCCGGTGGCGGTGGAACGGATTCAGGACCTCATCCGCCGCCAGAAGTCCTCCAAAGGCATCATCCTCTCCGATCACAACTACAACGCCCTCCTCGAAGTCTCCGACGAAGTCCTCCTGCTCTCCGACGGCTATGTCCATCAGGTCCGGGACCGCAGCGACTTGGTGCGGTACGGCTACTGCCGTTAATGGCTGTCCTCGCGGTATTCGAGGATGTCGCCGGGCTGGCAGTCGAGGGCACGGCAGAGGGCCTCGAGGGTGGTGAAGCGGATGGCCCGGGCCTTGCCGGTCTTGAG
>CALVDI010000046.1 GCA_944326225.1 uncultured Bacteroidales bacterium
CATTTGTAAACATTAAAATTCAAAATACAATGAAGCTGATAGAAATTATCTCTCTGGCCGCTGTAGCGGTCTTCGCAGCATCCTGCGAGAAAACTGAAAACCAGAATCAAGAACCTGAAACGGTGCTCTCCGAGGCGGTAGCCGGGACTTACACCGGTTATTCGACAGCCGAGTTCCAGTATTCGTCTACACCTATGGTCAGTCAGAACCAGACCCTGACTGTCACGGCAGAGGAGGGCGGAACAGTCTCCGTAAGCTATACTTCCGATACCTGGGGTACATTCTCTCTGACTGGAGTGGCGGTTACGGAAAGTAACGGCTCTTACAGCCTGAGCGGCAGCGGCAAGACAGTCATGGGTATGTCGGCTGACTCTCAGAGCGAGTACGACTGCACTCTTTCGGCGACAGTCAAAAGTACGGAAGACTTCACTTTTACGTTTGATATTCCGGCGGTGATGGGCGGTCTGAAGATTACTCTTCTTCCCGGCAATCCTCCTGCCGAGCTGTTGCTCAGCGGTTCTTACACCGGAACTTTGACAATGTCGGTCATGGGAACGGCCATGGATCCGATGGAGGAGGCTCAGGTGTCGCTCGCCGCTGAAGGTGATGTATGGACACTGACACTTCCGGAGATGGGTATGGGCACAATGTCCATGGAGTCCATATCCGTGGAGGTGGAGCTGATAGAATCCGCTGAAGGCTACACTTTAAGTGCGGAAAACATAGAGGCTGTGTCCGGCGAGACCAGTATAACCGGTTCTCTGACCGGGACAGTCAGCGCGGACGGCAGCACTATGACTCTCAGTGCCGAGATCACTCCGGGTGCCATGCCTATGGCCATCAATGTGGATTTCGAAGGAACGAAATAAATGAAAAGAATCCCAAAGCCATTATTGATAATGTTGCCGGCGGGAGCGGCCCTGTTGTCGCTCCCCTCGTGCAACGGTCTTTTCGAGGGCATATATGACGAGCCGATGGCCGATACCGAGTTCGGGTTCACGAAGGTGGATCAGGCTACGTCATCGGGTACGATATACATCGACGCCACCTCGTACACCAAGTGGACCTATATCGACTTCGAGACGTTCTCCATAGACACCACGGTGATTGCTGAGGACGGCACGGAGACCGGAGAAGTGATGGAGGGCTGGGATCTGGCCGTACACCGTTACGACACCAAGACCAACGGTGGTGCGGTTATCGAGACTGAGTTCACCTCGCTGGATGAGTTCCTGGCATCGGGCAGGCTTCCAGACGGAGAGTATGTGGAGGATGTCTGGACAGAGGACAGGATAACGGTCGATATGTCGCAGATGATGGACGGTATCATCCTCTACGCCCCGTCCTGGTATAATCCTGAACTGTCCAAATGGCTCAATGTGGACACCTCCACCATGCCGCCGGTGTATACGATGTCCGGCAAGGTGTACGTGCTGATGACGCAGGACGGCAAGGCGGCGGCCCTGCAACTGACCAACTATATGAATGACAGCAAGGTCAAGGGTTTTATGACCATTGATTATGTATATCCGGTAGAATTCTGACAATGAAAAGGATAATCTTTTTGCTCGTGGTGCTTTCGCTGGCGGCTCAGAGTCTTTTCGCCTCCGCATCCGTAACCGTCACCGGTGCGGTCAGGGACAGCAGGGGAGAGCCTCTTTCCGGAACAGTCGTGACAGTCGTCGGAAACGACAGGCTGTATGCTGTGGCCGGAGATGACGGCAGATATACTATAAGCGTACCGGACGGTGCGGCAATGCTCAGGTTTCATCTTCTGGGCTATCTGACTCAGGATATATCACTGGAAAAAGTGAAGGACAATCTCCTGAATGTGGTGCTGGAAGAGGATCTTATGAATCTGGAGACAGTAGTCGTCACCGGAACCAGGACACCGAGACTTCTTAAGGAGAGTCCTATCCTGACCAGGGTCATAACCGATCTGGATATTCAGAGGGTGGATGCTCTCAATATCGGTGACTTGCTGGAGTCGGAATTGCCCGGCATAGAGTTCTCGTATGCGATGGACCAGCAGGTGACCCTGAACATGCAGGGCTTCGGAGGCAATTCGGTTCTCTTTCTGGTAGACGGGGAGCGCATAGCCGGTGAGACTTTGGACAACATCGACTACAACCGCCTGAATCTGGACAATGTCCAGAGGGTCGAGATAGTCAAGGGTGCGGCCTCGTCCCTGTACGGCTCCAATGCCGTGGGCGGGGTGATCAATCTCATCAGTGCCGGGGCTACCGAGCCCTGGTCTGTAAACGTCAACGCCCGATACGGAGCCCACAATGAGCAGCGGTACGGCGGCTCGGTAGGCTTCCAGGCCGGGAAGCTGAACAGTATGACCAATGCCCAGTACACCAGTATAGATTCCTACTCCATGCCATCGGAGGGCGATTACAGCACCTTCTACGGTGGCTACAACTGGAGTGTCAAGGAACGTCTGCAGTATGAGCCTTTGGACGGTCTTAAATTCACAGCCCGTGCCGGCTACTTCTTCCGCGAGAGGGACCTGCAGAGCGATACCCGGGACCGTTACCGCGATTTCAGCGGAGGTCTGAGGGGAGAGTGGGATATCAACGACCGCAACCGTCTGGAACTCTCCTACGGATTCGACCAGTACGACAAGAGCGATTACCTGCTCTTCAATGAAACCGATGTCAGGGACTACAGCAACGTACAGCATGTGGTGCGCGGAGTCTATACTTACAGTCTGGGAAAGGAGGGACAGCACACCATGATACTCGGAGGCGACTATATGCGCGACTACCTGATGTCCTATCAGTTTGAAGGCAACGGTTACTATGTCCAGCATACGGCGGATGTCTTCGGCCAGATAGAGGCTAAGCTGAGCGAGAGGTGGCACCTTATCGGAGGTCTGCGCTACGACTTCTTCTCCCAGAAGCGGCTCAGTCATTTCTCTCCGAAACTGAGTCTGATGTACAGCCTAAAGAACTGGTCGTTCAGAGGCTCTTACTCCGGCGGCTTCCGGGCCCCGACCCTCAAGGAGATGTACATGTCCTTCGACATGGCCAGCATCTTCATGATCTACGGCAACCCGGACCTCGAGCCTGAGTCCAGCGAGAACCTCTCCGTCTCGGCCGAGTACAACTGGAAATACCTCTCCGCCTCTGTCTCAGGCTTCTACAACTTCGTGGACAACCGTATTACCACCGTCTGGAACGAAGAGCTCGGCGGCATGATGTACACCAACATGAGCCCCCTGCAGGTGCGTGGAGTGGACGTATCTGTCTCGACCCGTCTGCCCTTCGGTCTCGGGGCCCGGCTGGCCTACACCTTTACCGACGAGGCCATACGCGCCGGCGAGCCCCTGCTCTCCCAGACCCGTCCCCATTCGGCCACAGCCCGCATCGAGTACGGCAAGTCCTGGAAGAACTACGGCTTCAACGTGGCTCTCAGCGGCCGCGTCCTCTCCGCCGTGACCACCGAGGTCTACACCTCCGCCACCAACTACGAGGACACCGAGACCCAGACCTATCCGGCATACACGATATGGAAGCTGACCGTGTCGCAGGACATCTGGCGGGGCATACAGCTCAACGTGATAGTGGACAACCTCTTCAACTACAGGCCCGACTATTACTACAGCAGCACCCCGAGCACCGTCGGCACAACGGCCGCAGTCTCCCTTTCGATGAATATCGAAGAGTTTTTCAATAAAAAATAGAAAATATAAAAACGCAGCATGATTCAAAAAACGGCAAAACTCATAACACTCATAGTAGTATCCATCCTGGCAGTCCTCATCCTGTGGGGACTCTGGGCGTTTTTAGCGGCCCCTACGCGGGTGGCCTTCCTGAATTACCAGGTCATCACTCTCGGTCAGATCTCCAAGGCCAATGACAGCCGTATGGTCCGTCTCTATGAGCTTACCCCAGAGGAAGCCTCCAAGGCCGGACACTACGACATCCTTCTGATCAACGGCATGGGCCTGAGAATCACCGAGGAGCAGCGGGCACAGATACAGAAGGCCGCCGACCGGGGCCTGCCCGTGCTCTCGACCATGGTCACCAACCCGGCCAACGACATCAACACCGTGGACTCCACCCTCGCCCCGGAACTTCAGGCCTATCTCTCCAACGGCGGTCCGGTGAACTACCGCAACATGCTCGCCTTTATCCGCCGTAGGATAGACCGCAAGATCATCGCCGCGCCGCAGCCAGCTCCCGCCGAGGAATACACGGTGGAGAATATCTACCACCCCTCGCCGGACGGCAGCGGAGGGGAGGATGAGGGCTTCCGCTCCATCGCGGCCTATAATCAGTGGCTCAGGGACAATGGCCTCTGGAAAGAGGACGCTCCCCGCATCATCGTTACCGGCCAGATGGGCGACCCCACCGACCTGATAGCCTCCCTCGAGGCCACCGGCAATGTGGTCTATCCGATCCGCAGTACCATGCCCATGCTCCGCACCGGACAGCTCGACTCCATCGCCCCTTCGGCGGTGGTCAACATGGCGCACGGCCGCTTAGGCGACGGGATGGTCAGGTTCCTGGAAAAATACAACATTTCCCTCTTCTCTCCCTTGAATGTCAATTCCCTCGTTTCCGACTGGGAGGCCGATGAGATGGGTATGGCCGGGGGCTTTCTCTCCCAGAGCGTTGTAACTCCAGAGATAGACGGAGCCATCCGTCCCTATGTGCTCTTCGGGCACTACGAGGATGAGGACGGGCTGCAGCGGCTCGAGGCCATTTCGGAGCGTCTGCAGGAGTTTACCGAGACGGTCAACCGCTATCTGGAACTCAGACGCAAGCCCGAGAGTCAGAAGAAGATAGCCATATTCTACTACAAGGGGGCGGGACAGAATGCCCTGACGGCTGCCGGCATGGAGGTGGTGCCCTCGCTGTACAATTTCCTCGTCGCGCTGCGTGATGCAGGGTACAATGTGGAGGGGCTGCCGTCCTCTCCCGAGGCCCTGGCCGCTCTGATTCAGAGCCGCGGTGCGGTTTTCGGCTCCTACGCTGAGGGGGCCGCCTCCCGCTTCATGGACGAGGGCGCTCCCGAGTGGGTGGACGCTCCGACATTTGCCCGCTGGGCTCAGGAGGCTCTGCCTCAGAGACTGCGCGAGGAGGTGGAAACCCTGAATGGGGAATTCCCGGGGCCCTATATGTCGAGAGATGGCCGTCTGGCCCTGGCCCGGATCGAGCTGGGCAATGTGGTGCTGCTGCCGCAGCCCGCGGCCGGCGGCGGACAGAACGACTTCCAGATGGTACACGGCACGCACGCCGCACCTCCGTACAATTATATAGCTGCTTACCTCTACGCCCGTTACGGCTTTGAAGCCGATGCTATGATTCACTTCGGAACCCACGGCAGCCTCGAGTTCACTCCGAAAAAGCAGGTGGCCCTGAGTCAGTACGACTGGCCGGACCGCCTGGTGGGCACCGTGCCGCATTTTTACCTGTACACCATTTCCAATGTCGGGGAGGGGGTGATGGCCAAGCGCCGCGCCTACGCTACGCTCCAGTCCTACCTCACCGCTCCTTTCATGGAGAGCAATGTCAGGGGGCTGTACCGCGACCTCTCCGACGAGCTTTCGCACTATGAGGACGCTCTCTACGGAGAGAGGCCGGATGCCTCCCGCGCTGAGGGCATTGCACTCAGAATCAAGGAACTGACCATAGAGATGGGCATTGCCTCCGACCTCGGGCTGGATACTCTGGATAAGGGTGTGCCCTACACTGAGGAGGAGGTCCTGCGCATCGGGAATTTTGCCGAGGAACTGGCCTCCGAGAAGGTGACGGGCCGGCTCTACGTGATGGGCGAGCCCTATCTGCCGGCGCAGATCGAGTCTACGGTCTATGCCATGAGCACCGAGCCGGTGGCCTACGGCCTGCTGGGTATCGACAGGGCCAGGGGCAAGGACGTGGACGGGGTGGAGAAGCAGCTGTCGGTGTTCAACCGCAGGTATGTGGCTCCGGCAAAGCAGATAGTGGCCGGGCTGCTGGCCCAGGGCCGTCCGGCGGATGACCGGCAGTTCTGCTCGATAGCCGGTATCACTCCGGAGGAACTTGCACGTGCCCGGGAGGTGGCCGCTTCGCTGCAGACCCCGCCCGACATGATGTCGATGATGGCTCAGATGGCCGGGATGCAGCAGCTGAGGAAGGATTCGGCTGCCGGCCGGGGAATGAGTGAGATGATGTCGGCGGTCGGACGGCAGATGATGGGCGGACGGAAAGCGCAGCCGACGCAGGCGGAGAGGGATTTTGCCCGGGCGGTGACTGAGATGGAACAGGCCGTGCTCAATGTGTACAACTACCGCAAGGCCCTGTTGGAAAGCCCTTCCGCCGAGATAGGCAGTATGCTCAACGCTTTGGACGGCGGCTATACCTCGCCCTCGCCCGGAGGCGATCCAGTGGCCAATCCCAATACCCTGCCTACCGGCCGCAACCTCTTCGCCGTGAACGCCGAGGCCACCCCGACCCGCAGCGCATGGGAGAAGGGAGTAGCATTGGCCGAGAATACCCTGCGGCTCTACCGTCAGCGGCACTGCGACTCCCTGCCCCGCAAGGTCAGCTACACCCTGTGGAGCAGCGAGTTCATCGAGACGGAGGGCGCGACGATAGCCCAGATATTCTACATGCTGGGTGTCGAGCCGGTCTACGACAGCTTCGGCCGCGTGACCGATATCCGCCTGATACCGTCGGAAAAGCTCGGCCGTCCGAGAATAGACGTGGTGGTGCAGACCAGCGGCCAGCTCCGGGATATTGCGGCTTCGCGCCTCTTCCTGATAGACAGGGCTGTGCGCATGGCCGCCGAGGCTCAGGACGGGGAGTATGTAAACAATGTGGCCGAGGGTATCCGCGAGACCGAGCGGATTCTCACCGAGAAGGGTGTGACTCCGGCCGATGCCCGCAGGATGTCCTCCTACAGGGTCTTCGGCGGGGTGAACGGCAACTACGGCACCGGCATTCAGGGGATGGTGACCGCCTCCGACCGCTGGACCTCCAGCTCGGAGATAGCTCAGGTCTACATGAACAATATGGGAGCCTACTACGGCAGCGAGGAGGGCTGGGAGGAGTTCTCCCGGTATGCCTTCGAGGCGGCCCTCTCCCGCACTGACGCCGTGGTGCAGCCCCGTCAGAGCAATACCTGGGGCGCCCTCAGCCTCGACCACGTGTACGAGTTCATGGGCGGGCTCAACCTTTCCGTGAAGGAGGTGACCGGCAAGGACCCCGACGCCTATCTGAGCGACTACCGCAACCGCAACCGCGTGAGGATGCAGGAACTCAAGGAGGCGATAGGGGTGGAGAGCCGCACGACGATATTCAACCCCTCTTACATCACCGAGAAGCTCAATGGCGGAGCGGGAGATGCGGCTGCCATAGCGGAAACTGTCACCAACACCTTCGGCTGGAACGTGATGAAGCCGGAGGCTGTCGATGACCGGGTCTGGGACGAGATATACGAGGTGTACGTGCAGGATAAATTTGACCTCGGAGTGCACGAGCACTTCAGGGAGGTCAATCCGGCGGCCCTCGAGGAGGTGACGGCCGTCATGCTCGAGTCGGTCCGCAAGGGGCTCTGGGACGCAACGCCGGAGCAGGTGACCGATATCGCGGAGCTGCACACGGGGCTGATAGAGGAGTTCGCACCCTCGTGCTCCGGCTTTGTCTGTGACAATCCGGCCCTGCAGGACTACATCGCCTCCGCCCTGCCCGAGGCCTCCGCCTCAGAGTACCGGGGGGCTATCCGGCAGATCCGGGAGGCATCGGTAAGCGACGCTTCGGACGGCATGGTGCTCCGCAAGGACAGACTGCAGAGTGAGACTGAGAAGGAAACCACGCTGGTAAGCAACATAGCCGTGGCGGTGCTGATCATCGCCCTGTTCATCGGAGGCGGGCTGCTGATACGCCGCCGCAGGAAGTCCAGCGGCATTTAAATCATCCGGATGCGCCTATGTACAGTCTAGTCGTTATACTCATGGTGCTGGTCTGCTTCAACTTCGTGCTGAAGCAGTCCTGGCACAAATGGTGGTCGGTCCTGACCCATGCCGCTGCGGCCGCCCTCTTCACCGGTCTGATGTGGCCGGTGGCAGTGCGTCAGTCCCGCTCCCAGATCGAGGCCTGGCTGGCCAACCCGGACCTGATGCTCGACACCTCGGTGGTCATCACCCTCGAGGTTATCCTCCAGATCTCCTTCTGCCTGCTGTCGGTGCATCTGCTCAGCTCCGGGAAACTGAAGTCCTCAACCGTCTGGGGCTACCGCATCCTGCGCTGGTTCCCGGGGGTGCTGATATTCGGGGTGCTGTTCAGTTTCTTAGTCTATCTGATATTTGCCTTTCCGGGCGTATCCTTCCCTTTAGTTGCCTGGAGTGCCGCCGCCGTGGTCTTCGTGGTGATAGCCGGAGGGGCCTGGCTGATGCGCTGGATTTTCCCCGACAAGGAGAGCCGGCTGGAGATGTTCTTCCTGACCAATGCCCTGACCGGGATAGTGGCGGTGATAGCCACTGTCAACGGACAGACTGCCGTGGCCGGAGTGAGCGAGGTGGACTGGAGGGCCCTTGCTGGGGTCTTAGGGCTTATTGCCGCCGGGGTGCTGGCCGGTTCCTTTGTTAGGACGGCCCGGCCTTTCCGGAGATTTTTAAAAATGAACAATAATTTAAAAAAGTAATAAAATATAAAAAAGTATGAACTACATATCTGATGTTCTCTTCTGGATTTCCAACGGACTGCTCGTACCGGTAGTGGTCCTGCTGATCCTGTTTTTCCTCCGGTCGCTGCTGCTGATCGGCAATTTCTTCGGACAGTACCTGCAGATACGCAAGGTGGACCGCCTGTTCATGACCAAGGTCGAGGCACTGACTCCGGCTACTGTCGGGGAGCTGAGGGCTTCCCTGCCTGCCAATACCAAGTCCCCGCTGCTGAACTGCCTGGCCGGTATGCTGGACACCACCAGGGACCGGGCGCACCGCCAGCT
>CALVDI010000047.1 GCA_944326225.1 uncultured Bacteroidales bacterium
CTCACTGACATGGGCAGCCCCAGAGTGTCAACCACTATGTGCTCCTTCCTGCCCTTTATCTTTTTGTTTCCGTCTATACCCCTTTGACCATCAATATGATGGGAAGCCCTGACACTCCTTGAATCGATGATTCCAAGGCTGGGACTCTCCTCTCTGCCTGAAAGACGCCGCACAATGCCGCGGAGGGTGTCGAAGATCTCTTCCAGCAAGCCCTCGTTCTTCCACTTGCTGAAATAGTAATACACTGTCTGCCACGGAGCGAAATCCGAGGGGAGCATTCTCCACTGCACGCCGGTCTTCACGATGTACAGGATGCCGTCAAAAACAGAGCGCAGTGAATATTTTCTGAATCTTTCTTTGGGGTCTAACATATTTTTTATAACTTGCCACTGTTTATCAGTCAGGTTGGTTGGGTACTTATGCATAACTTTAATGTCTTGATAACCATAAAGTTACGAAAAATATTCCAATTAACCTACTGATTTACAACTAATTATAAATAAATTTAAACAGCTTCTAAGTTTGTTCCATTAATTCACACACACACACAACGTAAAATTTAATTTATGAACCCAAAATTAATCTGGCTCATGGCCGTTCTGGTCATGTTTGTTTTTTCTTGCCGACAAGATGAGCGGAGATCGTCCGAATCATCATTGACGGCTGTGACAGAAGGAGATATCGTTTCGCCGTGGCAAGGTGGGGGATACTCCTTTGAATATAGTCTGCGCAATCCTCCCGAGGGAGGTACTCTTTGTGTGTCTGTTCCGGACACTGCTACTTGGATTACGGATATAGACTGGAGTAAGGACGGTATCGTGAAATTCAATATCGCTGCCAATTATGCTTATTCGCAGCGGTATACCGTCATGACCATATCCTACTCAATGATGGCTCTCTCTTTCAGTGTTGTACAGGAGGCGTACGAAATGTCCTCTTCTGATACACCGTTTACAATCAATGTCAAGGATGTGACTGCATCGACAGCAAAGGCGGAGATAGACCCGCTGGATGACGGTATGACCTATGTCGCGCTTAATTCGCCAAAGTCCTATGTGGATGGTTTTGATAATGATGATGACCTTTTTGCGGCGGTAATAGATCATTATGTGAGCCAGGGAGAGTCTGTGGGCATGACTCTGGAGGAACTTCTGGAGTCGTCCGGCAGCCTTGTCTCAGGAAATTCCGTCAAGGAAATGCTCTATCTTCCGGCTGATATGGAGCAATATGTGTATGCTGTAGGATGCTCGCGGACCGGGGAGAGGCTGTCGTCTATTGTCAAGACTCTCTTTAAGACAGATGCCGTGGATATGATAGACAGGACTTTCAAGCTGTGGTATGATATTGCCGGACCGGATGTCACA
This sequence comes from uncultured Bacteroidales bacterium, assembly GCA_944326225.1. Taxonomy (GTDB): domain Bacteria; phylum Bacteroidota; class Bacteroidia; order Bacteroidales; family UBA932; genus Coprenecus. The sequence continues at coordinate 1,365 of CALVDI010000047.1, forward strand.
ATGTGGGCGGAGCCGGTACCTGCGGATGACAGTAGATGGTATTTCTTTGATCTGTTTTCCAAGGAGGAGCAGGATGCTTCAGGGCAGACACCGGGGCAGATCCTTCAGTCCTTTATAGATCAGAATATACAATTGGGACTTGCGGTTGGCATCTCGCCGGCTGATATTCTGGAACAGCTGTTGTCGGTTGGAAAAGACAGTTATTTTTATAACCTGGAGGCTGAGACAGACTATATAGGAGCCGCATGCGGTGTGGATATGGACGGTAAAGTCAATTCGGAACCGGTGACGGAACCTTTCCGGACAGGGCCGGTGCAGCCTTCCGACAACCGGCTGGAGGTCGAGATTCTGCAGATCAACCTGGATTGGGTGGAGGTGGGCATTACCACGACAAATTACGATCCGTATGTCGTGATAGTCACTCCTGTATCCGAATATGAGGGGATGACTGATGAACAGATAATGGAGAGGCTGCTGGAGGGAGACCTGACTTCTCTGTCTCTCAAAGGTGACTATGAAGGCAGGATAAGCGGACTTGCTCATGAGACTGAGTACTGGCTGTATGTGTTCGGGTATCGTTCCGGCAAGGCGACCACAGAGCCTGTCAGGACTACGTTCGTTACTCTGGGAGAGGAGGACCCGTCTTTATTGACATTTGATTTTATCGTAGATAATGTCACGGACTGGAGCGCTGATGTCACTGTGTCAGGAAAACCGGCCTCAGCACTTTATTATTGGAGTGTTTGTCCGGCTTCATGGACAGAGGACGATATAAGGGCGTCGTTGGATAAAAAACTGGAGGAAAACCGCCCTTGGGTTACGGATATGGCAGACTTGTTCAGGCAGTACGGGTCAAGAGGAACTGTGGATTTCGGAAAGTACGCGCCTTTAGACAGTGATACGGATTATGTCGTATATGCCTTCGGGGTCAATGAGGATACCGGAGAGTGGGTGACAGAGGTCGCCTATAGTGAAAAATTCCATACATTAAAATAAGACAATTAAACTTTAAAATTATGAAATCGAAATATTATATACTCTTTGTTTTGTCAGTTTCCCTATTTTGCGCACTTATGTCAGGTTGCCGTTCCGAGGAGGTCCCTGCTCAGCCGGTGGTGTTCGAACTTAATGAGTCGGAGATTACAGTGCCGGCGGAAGGAGGTGATATAAAGATCGGTTATATTGAGGAGAATGCTCCGGATGGAACTGTCCCCGTTCTGGAATATGATGAGGACTGGATTATGGATTATGATGTCTCGACTGAAGGATTGATTTTGCTGACGGTGGAAGAGAATGCGGATTCTGTGTCAAGGAGTTGTGATGCGCTGGTCAGATTTGCCGATGTGGAGCGAACATTGAAGATTACGCAGTTGGCTGCAGAACAACAAGGAGAGGAGCCGGGCTCCGGTCTGTTCAAAATAACCATAGAAGATGTGGGCGAGGCCTCGGTGACAGTTTCCGTAGAACCTGAGGATATGGAGTCTACATATCTTATAATGGCGATAGAAAAGAAGGATTGGGAATCCATGGGCGGTGGCGAGGCCGTTTTTGAGTATGTCGCTCAGGAATATATATCGACAGCCGCTGAATGGGGCTATTCCCTGCCGGAGTTTCTTGCCGATATGCAGATACTGTCTGTAGGCAATGTGAAAAACAAGGTTATTGAGCTTCTTGTCCCTTCTTCAGACCATATTCTTTTCTGTGCAGGTATGAATAACGCATGTGAGCGGACAAGTGAGATTTCATACGAGGAGTTCAGAACAAAAGATGTTGAGTGGAAGGATGTAGGTTTCACAATAGTTTTTGAAGGCGAGAAAATAAGCGGCAGCATGACAGTTACACCAACGGACATGGAGCAGCGATACTATTACAATCTTCTTAAGCAGTCTGTCATAGACTCGTATGACAGGACTCTGGAGGAAGAGGTTCAGGAGTTCCTGATCGGGCAGATAGAGTTTTTTATCGGGTATATGTCCACAGAGGAGATTCTGTCAGAGTTATGTGATAGAGGGGAGCAGGTTCTAAGTCTTGACGGCAAGGTTGAGGCGGAGACGGAGTACTGCGGTTTCGCCTTTTCCGTATCGGAGTCCGGGTATATCAATTCCAATATGGTGAGAGAGTATTATGTGACAGGTGTCCCGGATCCCTCGGACAACGTTATAAGGCTGGATGTACCTATCAAGTCGGATACAGAGGCTTCATGGGCAACTCAAGTCTCAAATTCCGATCCATATACGGTGGTGGTATTTCCCGCATCGGATGTTTCCGGTATGGACGAGGACGAGATAGTGGATTATATACTGGATTCGGGCAGATATGATATAGAAATATACAACGGCGCAACATCCCAGGAACTTAAAGGTCTGACATCCGGTACCGAATATTATGCTGTGGCATTTGGTGTGGAGGGTATGTATCCTACAACAGCCGCGACAATAGTTCCTTTCTACACGACATCAAGTTCTGAGGGTTTTGCCGACCTGTCTATTGTGGTCGATGAAGTATCAGGTACTGATGTGTATTATACTGTAACCGGCACACCGGTCTCAGCCGCATATTTCCATGGTCTGGCACCTGCGGATTATACGTCGCAGGATGTTATAGATCTTGTAAAGGCCTATGCCGATGCTACTATGGGATGGGAGGTGATCTGTTTGATAGCATCTGATAATGGAACTACCTCCACCAGCCGTAATTTCATTTATAACACAGAAGGAGGTCAGGATTATCTGCAATCAGGGCAGAGTTGTAGGGTATACGCTTTTGGAGTGAACACCTTGGATATGAGTTATGATGAAAATGTGACATTCAGTGAGGTGTTTACTGTGGAATGAGAAGACTCTTTTTACGTTACCGGTCGACGGTAACCGGCTGATATCGGATTGAGAAAAGCCCCTGGAAGTCATATTGCACACTTTTAAGGGGCTTTTTTGTGTCCGATGGGCTTTCTTTTTGCATTTATGGATGCCGGGAATTGAAAACTTTAGTATATTTGATAGATAAAATATCGGTTTTATGGAAAAAATAGGCGCATCTGAATTGATAATCAACAGCGACGGCTCGGTGTTTCATCTGCACGTCCGTCCGGAGCATCTGGCCGACAAGGTCATCCTGGTAGGAGACCCGGGCAGGGTGGACATGATAGCAACGTATCTCTCGGATATAGAGAGCAGCACCTCCTCCAGGGAGTTTCACAGTGTGACCGGCAGGTACAAGGGAGTTAGGATGACCGTGCTGTCCACGGGCATAGGCTGCGACAACATCGACATAGTGATGAACGAGCTGGATGCCCTGGCCAATGTGGATTTCGCTACACGGGAGATCCGCGCCAGGAAACGCAGTCTGACGGTCCTGCGGATAGGCACCTGCGGTGTGATTCAGCCGGATATCCCGATCGGTTCGTACATCTTCTCAAAAGTATCGGTAGGCTTTGACGGCCTGCTGAACTGGTACGGAGACAGGGACGCGGTGGTGGAGAAGGATATCGAGGAGGCATTCCTGAAGCATGTGCAGTGGGACAGGTATCTGCCGGTGCCGTATTTCGTCAGGAATTCGGAAAAGCTGGCCTCGCTGTTCGGGGACAGCACCGTGCAGGGCATGACTGTGTCGGCCCCCGGCTTCTACGGCCCTCAGTGCCGTGTGGTACGGCTTCCGCTGGCTATGCCGGATCTGCTGGATAGGCTGGAGTCTTTCCGCTTCGGAGACATGCGCATCACCAACTTCGAGATGGAGGGCTCTGCTATCGCCTCGCTGGCCCGAAAGCTCGGACATGAGGGCGCGACGGTGTGTCTGGGTATCGCCCAGAGATATGCCCAGGATGCCGATGCGGATTACAAGTCCTTGATGAGCGGCCTGATAGAACTGTGTCTGGACAAGCTGGCGCAATGACAGACAGCAGGCTGGACATATCCGAGCTGAACAATCTGCTGATTCTGCTGGAAGACAGGGACGAGGAGACCTTGAATATCGTCCGTGACAGGGCTTTTGCCCTGGGCTGGAAGGCCGTGGACTACTTTTTCAGCAATCTGTATGTGGTGACGGAGCCGTCCCGGCGGGCTTTTGTCCTGGAGCGGATACGTCAGATGTCGTCCATGCTGGCTTTCAAGCAGATGCTGGACCTGATGCTTCAGGGGCCGGACTTCTACGTGCCGGACGGGATGTATTTTCTCACCCGGATGCTGGAACCGGAACTCACGCCGGAGATATTCCGGGGCTTCTACGAGGAGATGGCCGGCAGTCTGGTCTGCGAGCTGCGGGACACGATGACGGCGGTGGAGAAGGCTGAGATGCTCAACTACATCATGTACGACAAATATGGTTTTTCGGTCAGTACGCCGTCGGAGGAAGAGGATGAGCCGGACGTGCTTCTGCCGCGTCTGCTTAAGAGACGCAGGGGCGGGACAGTGGGACTGTCATGTGTCTATTTTCTGCTGGCTTCCTATGCAGGGCTGCCGGTGTATCCGATATTCCCGAAGACTCCCGGGTATTTCGTGGGCTGGATAGAGCAGGACCGCTCCTTATTCACTATAGATGTGGGCAATCATGGCCGGATATCCCAACCCGTACCGCGCAATACCTGGAAGAAGACTCCGCTGATAGGAAAGGACCAGACGATACTTTATATCTACGCAGCCGCATTGAGACGTTTCAGCCCGGCCAACTGCACCCGTCTGACGGATCTTCTGCTGGGCCGGGCCTTGGACGTACTCAGAGTCTGATACAGACTGCTATTCCATGAGTTTCTTGTACTTGAAGCGTTTGGGCTCGTCGGTGCCGAGACGTTTGCGGCGGTTCTCCTCGTACTCCGAGTAGGAGCCTTCGAAGAAGTATACCTGCGAGTCGCCCTCGAAGGCCAGGATGTGGGTCGCGATGCGGTCCAGGAACCAGCGGTCGTGGGAGATGACCACGGCGCAGCCGGCGAAGTTCTCTATACCTTCCTCCAACGCCCTGATAGTGTTTACATCCACATCGTTGGTGGGCTCGTCGAGCAGGAGGACATTGCCCTCGTCCTTGAGGGTCAGGGCCAGGTGGAGGCGGTTGCGCTCACCGCCGGAGAGGATGCCGCAGAGCTTTTCCTGATCGGCTCCCGAGAAGTTGAATCTGGAGACATAGGCTCTGGCGTTGATCTCGCGGTTGCCCAGACGGATGAACTCGGAGTTCTCCGAGATGGTCTGGTAGACGGTCTTGTCCGGGTCTATGCTCTTGTGCTGCTGGTCTACGTAGGCGAGCTTGACGGTCTCTCCGACGGTTATTGAGCCGCTGTCGGGTTGCTCAATGCCCATGATGAGACGGAAGAGGGTGGTCTTGCCCGCTCCGTTGGGGCCGATGACTCCGACGATACCGGCGGGCGGCAGGGAGAAGGTCAGGTGCTCGAAGAGGAGCTTGTCACCGTAGGCCTTGGATACGTCGTTGAACTCTATGACCTTGTTGCCCAGACGGGGACCGTTGGGGATGTATATCTCGAGGGCAGCCTCCTTGGCCTTGCCGTCCTGACTGGCCAGTTTCTCGTAGGCACCCAGACGGGCCTTGGACTTGGCCTGACGGGCCTTGGGGGCCATGCGCACCCACTCCAGCTCGCGCTCCAGTGTCTTGCGCCGCTTGCTCTCCTGCTTCTCCTCCATCTCCAGACGCTTGCTCTTCTGCTCCAGCCATGAAGAGTAGTTGCCTTTCCAGGGAATGCCCTCTCCGCGGTCCAGCTCCAGAATCCAGCCGGCTACATTGTCCAGGAAGTAACGGTCGTGGGTGACGGCGATGACCGTACCCTTATACTGGCGCAGATGCTCCTCCAGCCACTGGATACTCTCGGTGTCCAGATGGTTGGTCGGCTCGTCGAGCAGGAGTACGTCAGGCTGGCGCAGCAGCAGGCGGCACAGAGCCACGCGACGACGCTCGCCTCCGCTGAGAGTAGCGATCCTAGCTTCGGAGGGAGGGCACTGGAGGGCATCCATGGCTCTTTCGAGCTTGGAATCCAGTTCCCATCCGTCGCAGTGCTCTATTTTCTCAGTCAACTCGCCCTGACGCTCAATGAGTTTGTTCATCTCGTCATCCGACATGGGCTCGGCGAACTTCATGTTGATCTCCTCGTATTCGCGCAGCAGATCGGCCACTTCCTGCACACCCTCCTTGACTACCTCGATGACGGTCTTGTCCGGGTCCATCTGAGGCTCCTGCTCCAGATACCCTACGGTATATCCCGGAGCCCATACCACCTCGCCCTGGTAGGATTTCTCCACACCTGCGATGATCTTCATCAGTGTGGACTTTCCCGAGCCGTTCAGACCGATGATGCCGATCTTCGCCCCGTAGAAGAATGAGAGGTAGATGTCCTTGAGTATTACTTTGTTGTTGTGTGGGAGGACCTTGCCTACACCGTTCATTGAAAAGATGATTTTCTCGTCTGCCATATTATCTCTTGTAAAAATGCCCCGCAAGATAGGAACTTTTTCCTAAAAAAGAAATTTACAGTATTTTTGCACAAAGTTCACGAGTATGCTTAGAAAGATCCGTATCGTACTTGCACTTATATTCTTCATCGGTATCACCCTCCTGTTTCTGGATTTCACCGGGACGCTTCATGCGTGGCTCGGATGGATGGCCAAGGTGCAGTTCCTGCCGGCGGTGATGGCCCTCAATGCGGGAGTAATCATCGCACTGGTGCTGCTGACCCTGATATTCGGGAGAGTGTACTGCTCGGTCATCTGTCCGCTGGGCGTCATGCAGGACATCATGGCCTGGTTGGGCAAGAAACAGAAAAAGAACCGCTATTCGTATTCTCCGGCCAAGTCATGGCTCAGATATGGCGTGCTGGTGCTGTTCGTCGTGGCTATGGTGGCTGGCATCGGATCTTTCGTCGCCCTGCTCGCGCCTTACAGCTCCTATGGCCGTATCGCCTCCAACCTTTTCGCTCCTGTGTACGGATGGATCAACAATCTGCTGGCCCTTCTGGCCGAGTGGGCTGACAGCTATGTTTTCTATGAGACCGATGTGTGGCTCAGGAGCCTGCCTACCTTCATCATCGCCGCAGTGACATTCGTTCTGCTTTTTGTCCTGGCATGGAGGAACGGCCGTACATATTGCAATACGATATGCCCTGTTGGTACGGTCCTCGGTTTTCTGGCCCGTTTCTCGTGGCTCAGGCCGGTGATAGATACCGACAAGTGCGTCAGCTGCCGCAAATGCGAGCGCAACTGCAAGGCCTCGTGCATAGACATCGCGCATCACAAGATAGACTACAGCCG
>CALVDI010000048.1 GCA_944326225.1 uncultured Bacteroidales bacterium
ACCAGAGTCATAGTCCGAGAGCCTGTCAATCATGAGTTTGACAGTCACATAGACTTCTGCTCCAGTCGGTTCCTGAAGGTGATTTCAGAAATGTAACTGATTTTTTTCTACAATAATTTTCAGGCTGCGTTGAGACTTTCATCTCTGCGCAGCCTTTTTTGACGCATACTACGAAAAAAGTCTGCGGCAAAAACACGCAGACTTTAATCTTATAAACCGGTGAAGAGCACTTAGTCAGCGACCGCTTCATCTGCAGCCGCAGGAGCCGCCTGATCTGCTGCGGGAGCAGCATCAGGAAGTGCTGTGGGGAACTCCGGCACACCTGTTTCTGTACCGGTCTGCTCCAGTCTTTCAAGAACGGTATTGCCACTCTGTTTTCCGCCATGCGTAAATGCCGTTGCGAGTATGCAGAGAGCAAGAATTATGATGGCCAGTGTCCAAGTAGCTTTCTCAAGAAAGTCAGCTGTCTGGCGTACTCCGAAAGTCTGGTTACCGGCTGCGAAGTTGGCTGCAAGTCCGCCTCCCTTTGAATTCTGAATCAGAACTACGAAAGTGAGCAGCAGGCTCGCGATGATTATCAAAATTGAAATTGCTATGAACATAACTATAAATATTTCTTTATATCATTTTTAAGGGCTGCAAAGTAAGCACTTTTTTCTGGATATAGCAAAATTAGTTTCTCATAAACCTCATTTGCCCTGTCATATAACTCCTGATCGGCATATATTCTGGCAAGTGTTTCGGTATAAAAGGCCTCATCAGTAAACACAGAACCGTCCCAGCCGTCCAAAGCTGAGGATACTGTCCGGCTGCCAGACGGAACGTCCGGCACAAGCAGGTCATTTCTCTGAACCTTCCTAAGATCTTCCGGCATGAAATAATCTCCACCGACCACATATACTCTCGGCCGCTCCTCTGAGCCCATTTTCTCCACCTCTGCCTCAGTTCCACTGTCTTCCGGCACTGGCACCGACCGAGTCCGGTTCTCCTCCGACAGGTCAGGACCGCACGCCGGCTCCGCATCTCCGGCCCCTTCCCAGAACACAGCGGTATCGGCCGCGGACGAAAGCACATACCCTTCACTGAACGCCCCATAATCAGGATAGATATACAGGACAGCCCGGCGAAGAGCGTCCCTGCGGTACTCCTCTCCCATAGCTGCCATCCTGAGAAACAGTTCCTTGCGAGCAGCGGCATACCAAGGATAAAGTTCCAGCAGTTTCTCCAGTTCCGCCATGGGAATATCTTTCAAAGCAACGGTTGTCATGATTGACGGCATTACCAGTTGGCCACAGTAGCATTGAATATGTCTTCCACCAGTATATCGATGATCTCATCACACAATGAGCCCTCGACTGCGTCTAAAAGCTGGTTGGAATCATAATCCGCATAAGCTGAGAATGATTTTTCAAAATCTTCTTCAGGATGCAGACGGTTGGTAAAGTATATCTTGACAGTCACTGTAAGACGGTTCTGAGACGCCACCTCGTCGGCAGTAACGGCAGTGGGACGGGTATCATAGGAAGTTATCTCTCCCGACACATTCATGTCCCCGTTCTCGGTAAGTATATCCAGACTGGTGAGTCTCCGGTACTGGTCGATAAGCGCGTCCGTAAGATTGGCGGCAAGCGTAGGATTGACCTTCAGGGCATTGTTCTGGAAATACTCCACCGCTATGGTCTTGACATCCGGCTGAATGGATGTCCCCGAGAACGAATAGATGCCGCAACCGCACACGGAGCAGCACAACAGCAGTGACAAAACTATGTTTCTAATCTTTCTCATCATGTTTATCATTGTCGTTTATTTTCAACTCCTTTATCTTCCTGTACAGAGTCCGCTCAGAGATACCCAGCTCTGCCGCGGCTGCCTTCCTGCGTCCCTCGTGCTTCTCCAAGGCCCTGCGTATCATGTCGTCATTCATATCGTGGATTGTCAGCGGAGTCTCTTCCTTTACAGGATCCACATCCGCTGAGGGAACCACTATGGAGAAGTCCGGCATATCGGACAGCTTGACAGGCAGGGCATGTACCTGAGGTATCTCCGGGACATTGCTGTCCGGCTTGCCTATAATGGCCCTGAGCTCGTCCACCTCTTCCCGGAGCTGGAACAGCATCTTGAAGATAATGTCCCTGTCCTGGATATTTCCGGCAGTACCGCTGTCACAGTTACGCACAGGAAGACTGTTGGGTTCATCCGCAGGCAGATACTTCCCAAGTACTTCCGCCGATATCTGACGGTTGCTCTCCAGAACGGATATCTGTTCCGCCACGTTCTTAAGCTGGCGGATGTTGCCAGGCCAGCGGTACGCCTCCAGAAGAGTCCTGGCATCCGGTTCCAGACGCACGGCCGGCATCTTGTATTTGTCCGCGAAATCCAGTGCGAACTTCATGAACAGCAGGTGAATATCACCCTTTCTCTCTCTCAGTGGAGGTATATATATAGGAACGGCATTCAGCCTGTAATACAGGTCTTCCCGAAACTTTCCCTCGCGGACGGCGTGCATGAAATTGATATTGGAAGCCGCTATGACCCTCACATCCGTCTTCTGAGCTTTGGACGAGCCCACTCTTATAAACTCACCGCTCTCCAGCACCCTCAGCAGCCTGGCCTGCGTGGGAAGAGGCAGCTCTCCCACCTCGTCCAGGAAGATGGTCCCCTTGTCAGCCGCCTCAAAGTAACCCTTACGGGCCTCGTTGGCACCTGTAAAAGAACCTTTCTCATGGCCGAACAGCTCGGACTCGATGGTTCCCTCAGGTATAGCTCCGCAGTTGATGGCTATGTAGTTGTTGTGCTTTCGCGGACTGAAAGCGTGAATGATCTTAGGTATAACTTCCTTTCCCACTCCGCTCTCGCCCGTGATCAGTACGGACAGGTTGGTCCCGGCTATCTGCACCGCCGTATCTATTGCGTTGTTGAGCCTGGGATCGTTTCCTATTATTCCGAACCTGTTTTTGATTTCATTGAGTTCCATATCGCAAAGTTATCATTTTTGTCGTCAAAACTCAAATAATTATTATATTTGCGTTTGCTAATATTCAAAATGCCACTAACATTATTAAAATATCTAAAATGAAGAAGATTTTTAACTTACTCATGATCGCTGCAGCCGGACTGCTCATCCAGTCCTGCGGTAGCCCTAAGAAAATGGCTGAAAAAGTCGACGATGTGACCGTCAGCTGCAATCCTCAAGTCCTCGAAGTGGTCGCCGGCAAGATCAAGGCCGATGTGACAGTCACATTCCCCGAAGACTTCTTCCATCCCAAAGCTGTTGTTGAAGTGATTCCCGTGCTTGTATATGTTGGCGGAGAAGAGGCTCTTGATCCCGTAATGCTTCAGGGTGAGGATGTCACCGAGAACTATATCGTAGTACCTGAAGCCGGTGGCAGCATATCAAGATCTTTTGAGTTTGAATACACCGAAGGAGTTGAAAACTCCCACCTGGAGCTCAGAATGACTGTTATCCATAAGGACAAGAGAATTCCTTTCATCGCACCATACAAGGTTGCAGACGGAGCCAACACCACTTATATGCTGGTAAAGACAGACGGCAGCCTTGCATACGCACCCGATGCATACCAGCCCATCATCAACGAGCAGAACGAAGCCCAGATCCTCTATCTTATCAACAGCGCGACAGTACGCCCCTCACAGTTGAAGACAGATGAGATCAAGGCCTTCCAGGAGTTCCTCACCAACCTCAAGGCCGATGAGCGCCGCGAGCTGGTAAGCACCGACATCATCGCATACGCTTCTCCTGATGGAAAGGAGGACTTCAACGCTGAGCTTTCAGAAAGACGTGCGAAGAGCGCCAGCGATGCCTTCAACAAGAAGATCAACAACAAGAAAGTAGATATCGAGACCACAGTCAACACCACCAATGTGGACGAGGACTGGGAAGGCTTCCAGGAACTGGTATCCAACTCCGACATCGAGGACAAGAATCTGATTCTCCGCGTTCTGGAGATGTACAGTGACCCCGCTGTCCGTGAGAGGGAGATCAAAAACATGTCTGAGGTCTATACTACCCTGAAGAAAGACATCCTGCCTGAGCTCCGCCGTGCAAGATTCATCGCCAACATCGAGTTCACCAACTACAGCAACGAGGAACTGCTTGCTCTCGTGAACGACAACATAGAGATTCTCGACGAGGAGGCTCTTCTCCGCGCAGCTTCCCTGCTTGAGGATGCCAACCAGAAAGTGACCGTTTATCAGAAAGCCGTTGAGAAATTCAACAGCGACCGTGCTAAGATCAACCTTGGTGTCGCTTACCTCGTTCTCGGCAAGAACGCCGAGGCTGAGAACGCCCTCGCATCAGTATCCGACAAGAACTGTGACTATTACAACAACACAATAGGTGTAGTTGCTCTCCGCAAGGGTGACCTCAACGCAGCAGCCGCAGCTTTCAGCAAGTCTTCTCTGAAAGAGGCTCAGTACAACCTGGCTGTTATTGACATACTGAACGGCAACTATGCTGACGCCGCATCCAAGCTCAATGGAGAAGCCTCATTCAACGAGGCTCTCGTCAACATCCTCAACGGCAACCTTGACGCAGCTGCCAAGATTCTCGGTGACGCACAGTGCCCTTGCAAGAGTTATCTGAAGGCTATCATCGCTGCCCGTCAGGGCAATGTCGAGGCCGCCAACGCAGCTCTTGAGACCGCATCTCAGGACGAGGCTCTCGCCGAGCGCGCTGAGAACGATATCGAATTCGCAAAGATCCGTTAATCCAACGATCAACCTGATATAAAAAAAGCGGAAGGGAAGTCTTCCGCTTTTTTTATGACCATATGCACCTTAAACTTATTTGCCCAGTCCGGACAGATGCTTGGTGTAGAGACCGTCGATTATTCCATCAGACAGACCTATGACAGGCACGTAGATGTAGGAGGCACCGGTGATGGCCGCGATAGTAAGGAATATCTCCCCGGCCGGGACAATAACGTCGGCCCTGTCCGGCTTAAGTCCATACTCCTCCATTCTCTCCCTCACTGACATCTCTCTAAGCCTCCCGTAAAGGGCCTGCAAAGAAGACACATGCATACGCGGATAACGCTTGTCGCGCCTTTCCACCAGCTTGTACAGTTTATTGATATTTCCACCCGAGCCGATAATGTTTATACCGGAGTACGACACCGCAAGATCCTCCATATCCGAACGGAAACGTTTCCACTCACCCTCGGAAACCGCGTTGTTGAGCATCCTGACCGTACCGATATTGTACGAGCGCGAGCATATCAGTTCTCCGTCTGCAAGCAGATTTATCTCTGTACTGCCGCCTCCAACGTCCACATACATATAATTGCCCTTACGGCTCTTCATCGCCTCTATATGGTTGTTGTATACCATCCGGGCCTCCTCCTGTCCGTCTATAATCTCTATATTGATGCCTGTCTTTTTCCGGACATCCCTGATGATATCCGCCCCATTGGACGCATCACGCATGGCCGAGGTGGCACACGCACGATAATCTGACACGTCATAAATCTTCATAAGCTGCTTGTAAGACTTCATCAGCCGCACAAGGTCCTTGCGTTTACGGTCCGATATGCTGCCGCCGTTTGAGAATACATCGAAGCCCAGGCGAAGCGGTACGCGGAGCAGCAGTACCTTATTGAAACGGGGCTGAAAATCATCCTCCAGCTGCTTTATCAACAGCCGCACGGCATTGGATCCTATGTCTATAGCCGCATAGGTGACAGCATGATCTCTATACTCAACTGTTTCCATATTGACGCTCTTTTTCTTCCAATTCCAGATAATATCGGTACAGGGCGTACTGCGAGCCGGTTTCAAGAGGATCGGCACAAGTCCACGAAGTATTGGACCCCGTACCGTCCACCGTCCGGCCCTGGCATACATCCCTCAGGGCATAGTCCACAATCCGTTTCATCTCCTGCTTTATCGTCGGATCGTACACTGGAGCGACCACCTCTATCCTGTTGTCCAGGTTACGGGGCATCCAGTCCGCCGATCCTATAAATACCTTATCCTCACCTCCCGCTGCAAAGATAAATATTCTTGAGTGTTCCAGATATCTGTCGATGATACCGTTAATCCTAAGATGACAGTTGTCGGGCAGTTTGTCGGTGACTATCGAGCAATTGCCCCTGACAGACAGCTCTATGTCCACTCCGGCATAAGCCGCGTCATAAAGTTTGTCCACCATAACCGGATCCGTTATATGATTGACCTTTGCCCTTATATAGGCCGGCTTGCCGTTGCGCTTGTTCTTTATCTCATTGTTGATAAGAGCTATGAAACGGCTCTTCATCTCATTGGGAGAGACAAGCAACTCCTTGAAGTGAATCTGCGCATACGGTCTCTCGATGAACTCAAACACATCCTCCACCTCTTTTACAATACGCCTCGATGAGGTCATAATGATGCAGTCCGTATAAGCCTTGGCATTACCTTCATGAAAGTTTCCTGTACTTATGCAGGCCAGGTCCGCTCCCCTCTTCATGCCTATATGCAGCACTTTGGAATGCACCTTGAGACCCTCTACTCCAAATATGACCTTCACTCCGGCATCCTCAAGTTTCTGAGACCACTGTATATTGGACTCCTCGTCAAAACGGGCCAGAAGCTCAATGACCACTGTCACCTTCTTGCCGTTGCGGGCAGCAGCTATGAGAGCCCTCACCACTTTGGAGTCTTTGGCCAGGCGGTAGAGGGTAATCTTGATACTGCGCACATTACGGCTTGTCGCAGCCTCGTGCAGCACCCTTATGAATGAATCAAAACTGTGATACGGCACATGCAGAAACCTGTCCTGTACGCGTATCCTGTCCAGAAGACTCTCGGAGCCTTCCAGGGAAGATCTGCGGATGACGCGCATGGGCGGATACTTCAACGCGCTGTCCGGGAAGTCCGGGAACCGCATCAGATCCTTGTGGTTCTGGTACCTGCCTCCTTTCAGAACAGTGTCCCTGTCACCCAGATCCAGCTTGCCAAGCACCCGGCGAAGCAGGTCCTCCGGCATGTTCTCGTCATAGATAAATCTCAACGGCTCACCTTTCCTGCGGCTCTTTAGACCTTTCGATATCTTCTGAAGAATACCGCTGCGCTGGTCGTTGTCTATCTCCATCTCAGCATCACGGGTGAACTTGAAGGTATAGGCGCTGAACGACACGAACCCGTTGCCCTCAAATACCTTGGGCAGACAACAGCGCACCACGTCATCTATGTACATGATGTAGCAGCGTCCCTCCTTGTCAGGCAAACGCACAAAACGGCCGCAATTGCGGACAGGCAGGCTGAAATAGGCATAGTCATACATCATCTTTCCGGTCTGACTGTACCGGCCGGCCTTTACTGCCAGATATATCTTCTCATCCGTCTCGTAATCCAGATGCTTTACCGCCGACAGCCATACAGGAATGACAAATCCGTCCACCTTCTCCTGATAGTAATGCTGGATATACGCTTTCTGCTCCTCATCGGCCTCCGTATCTGATATGATGCAGATGTCGTTATCCGCCAACAACTTGTTTACCTGCCTGACAGCCAGCTCAAAATCCTTGACATACCTGCTGTTGAGCCTGTTGATCTGCCTGACCACATCCGCCGCAGTCTTCGACTCGCGAAGCCCCGACTTGCCATCCCACTCCGCCACACGGTTCTGTGAAGCCACACGGACGCGGAAGAACTCATCCAGGTTATTGGAATATATTCCAAGAAAATTGAGTCTCTCCAGCAGGGGAACATCCTCCTTGCAGGCCTCCTGCAATACCCTGCGGTTAAAATACATCCAGCTGATATCCCTCTCAAGATAAGGTCTGGGTTCCTTCTTCTTTCCCATAATCGTCAAATTTGCCGCAAGTTATGCAAATTTTATTACATTTCAGTTACAACAGCACGCAACCCACTGTTTTATTAGGCATTTTACTCCAACGCCCCCATTCCACGTTTCCCTATAAATGACAGTTTGTCAATGAAAGCAATGTCCGCGTTGGACAGGTAACGCTACTGACCACGAGGGGAAAGTGAACCGTTTTCGCGGAAATTCCCGGCACTTTCCCCGGGGGTGGAAACGGCGAGTGCGGCGAGAGGGGCCTGTGGAGCCGGTACCCCATCCGGCCACGGGGGAAAGTGAACCGTTTTCGCGGAAATTCCCGGCACTTTCCCCAGAGGTGGAAACGACACCTGGCTCACTTTAATG
>CALVDI010000049.1 GCA_944326225.1 uncultured Bacteroidales bacterium
AGGGCCGATACGCACGAAGCCATGATGCATATCGCTGCCATAAAATTATTTTTGAATAAAATTTAAACAGATTCTTAACTAAAATTTTAATCACTAACAACTATTTTGCGTATTTTTGCCACTGGACAAACAGATACAATATGATACAGAGAATACAGACACTTTTCCTGGCAGCAGCGGCCGGCCTGCTCATATCCATGTTCTTCACCCCGATGGTACGTTTTACGGGAGACCCCACCACCACCATACCATTCGTCGCTCTGGCAGCTGCCAAAGGATTCACTCTAACTACTATTTTCCAAATTGTATGCATGGTCTTAAGCGTCATCATCATATTCATGTACAAGAACCGCATCCGGCAGATCCGTCTGTGCAACCTCAACTCCATCATACTTATAGGCTACCAGATTATCCTGGCCGTCTATTTCTTCCAGAGGACATCCAAACTCGGAGAGGACGCACTGTTCACAGTTCCCTGCATCTTCCCCATCTGCGCTGCCATACTTACATTCATCGCCATGCGCTACATCGCCCGCGACGAGGCCATAGTGATGGCATCCACCCGCCTGCGCTCCGGCAAGCGCGGCCACCGTTCCGGCAAGTAGCCTTATTCCCCGTCACAATATTTGCCGATGACGCTGTAAGCATCCTCTATACCCAACTCTCCGGCCTTGCTCAGGTCTATGCATCCTTTTTCACGATCCTTAACGTAGATGAGTATCAGACCACGGTTGTAATAAGCTTCCGCTAAAGCAGGATACAGATCAATCGCCTTGGTGTACTGTTCGATAGCGTCCGGCATCTCTCCAGAATGACAATAAAGATTCCCCATATTATAATAGGTATATGGAAAATCCGGATAAAGCACCGAAGCTCTGTTCATATCCGCCAGTGCCTCGGAATAATCGTAACTGCCCGTGCTTCTGTCCCTGACTCTGGCTCTGGCAGTTCCCGCATTATCGACGGTCAGCACCTGCACATTGCTCTCGATAGATGAGATGAAATCTATCATCTCCGCCCGCAAAGCTCCACGGTTGATATAGTAGAACACTTCCAACGGGGCCTTGGATATAGCTTCATCGTAACTGGACATCGCTGCATTGAACTGCTTATTGTCGCTTTCGATCAATGCTCTGGCAAACAGGACCTTGTCATCTCCGGTACGTTCCGCCTCCCTGTCCACAGCTTCAAGCAGACGGGAATTGTCTACAGCCGCTGCTGAAGACGGACGGCATGACAGTTCTACTTCCACAGGCATGTTTTCTACGAACTCATCCGCTTTTTCATCACGGAAACGGTTGCTCAACGTTATAGGCATACCGTCACTGTCCTCCGCTTCAGAGGCAATGACAAATCGGAACATGGGTCTCAGTTCTATCGAGACATTGCGGTTCTGCAGAAGCCCGTCATCGAAACCGCTCCTGGCAAAGTCAGAATCCAATGCTATAAGCCTGTCATACTTGCGCGACGTATCCGCAAAGGCTGCCCGTCCGGCACTGTCAGCCGTCAGGCTACGGTACTGGGCTATTTTAGCCTGGGCTGTCCGATAATCTTCTTCTGAAGAAGCATACTGCCCCATAAGGTTCCAGACATAAGAACGGCTCATATAGGCATTGGCAAAATCCGGATACAGCTCTATTGCCCTGGAAAGATCCTCTACTGCATCCTGATAACGTCCTGTTTCAGTGAAGAGTATGGAGCGGTTATAATAAGCCAGGACGTTGTCAGGGTTGAGGTTCAGGACACGGTCATAGTCCTCCAGGGCATTATCGTAGTCTCCGAGCTGTGAACGGATGAGAGCGCGGTTATACAAAGTGAGCGAATTGTCCGGCTCCCGCAAGAGGACCTTATCCAGGTCGGCAAGCGTCCCGCTTATGTCCTTCATCTCATATCTGATAAGCGCACGGTTAAAATAAGCGAATGTATTTGCGGTGTCGAGCGCTATCGCATGGTCCAGATCCGCGAGGGCATCCTCCAGTCTATGCTGGGAATAATATATCCGTGACCGCCGTATATATCCTTCGGGGTCAAATGCATCCAACAGTATGGCCCTGTCATAATCCTTTAGAGCCTTGGCTGTGTCCCCCAAAAAGAGCCATGATGCACCTCTGTTGAGCCATGCATCGGGCTCTCTCGGCTCCTTTTTAATAAATCGGTCGAAATCCTCTACAGCTTTCTCAAACTGCTGCGAGAGGAAATAAGTCACACCACGGCTGAAATACAGTCCATAATACCCCGGCCGCAGGTCAATAGCCCTCTGAAGATCAGCCAATGCCTGATCATACCGCCCCATTCGGCTCCGTGTTATAGCTCTGTAATGATAAGCCATAGTATACACCGGATTGAGTTCTATTGCCTTGTCGAAATCCGCTTCTGCACCGGCGAAATCTCCGAGATTGTACTTTGCTATACCTCTGAAAAAATATGGCTCGTACTGTGACGGATCTATCCTGACAAGAATATTGAAACTGTTAAGAGCATCCAGATACCGGCCTTCATTGAGAGCCAGCTGCCCTCTGAAGAAAAAATGATCAGTGTCATACTGCGCCCTAAGCTCTTGTGCCGGAAGCAACACAGATAATACAGTCAGACAGGCATTAATAACAGCTGCGCGGAAGATAAGGATTATGTGTCTTACGGTACGCATAGAATGCAAATATATACATTATCTTACTAACATAAGGAATTTATAAGTATATTTGCGCCGTTTAATTATAAATAGTTCATCCACTATGACAAAACGTTTTTTCCACACATACCGATGCACATTCTTGACATTGGCAGTAATACTTGTATGCACGCCTGTTTTCGAGGCCAATGCCCAACAAGGCACCGTCCAAACTGAAGACAAGAGTTTTTCAGCATCCAATTGGTATATTTCTGCAATAGCCGGGGAGCAAATCCTGTTCAAAGGCAGCACCAACGGAAAATACTTCGTAGGCAAACTGAACACCGGAACATGGTTCGACTCTTGGTCCGGACTTAAAATCAATCTGCAGCTCGGCACAAAAAGGCTATATGATAATGTCTCGGCAAGATACTATTCTTTCGGAGCAGACTACACGTTCAATCTTCTCAGACTGTTCTGCCCCAACTCCTACGATGCAGACACTCCTTTTTCATTCAGTCTGTCTGCAGGTCCTGCCATGAATTTCATCCGACACGAGTACAAGAATATGGAGTACACACCTGCGGTGTCCCTCAATATCGGTGCCCAGATAGGATATGACTTCTCACCCAGATGGGGCATTTTCGCAGAAGTGATGTCGTATACAATGGACCGGATTACCAGCAGAGGATTCAATCCATACACCGGCTTTGACTGCGCAATCGGACTGCGTTTCAAGATAAGTCCACACAAATACGGAAACGACAGCAGCGACAGACAATACTACGAGTCACGCATAAAAGAACTGACCGAGAGAGTAAGTGAACTCGAGATGTACATGAAAAAAGAAAGTGACCCCATAGATACCGGGCATGGAGGACAAGTAATACTCGCTCCTGAGACAGAAGCGATGTCCATAGATATCTATTTCGATGAATTCAGTTCATTCATAAACGAGGAACAGCGCAAGAAGATTGACGGCATCGGAGAATGGATGAAAGACAATCCTGATTTCAATGTCAGAATCATCGTCTTCAGCGACAATCTTTCTGATCCTGAAACCGGCAACAGACTGATGAACAACAGAGCCGATGTTCTGGAGAACCTTCTGATGACCAAATATGGCATTGACAGCGGCAGGATCGAGTCTATCAACTCGGAAGAGGCAGGATACCGCAATCTTACAGGCTGTAACGCCAAGATCATATTCACCAGATAGACATCGGCTCATGAAACTGATGAAATTTCTGAAGAGCAGTGCCGGTAGGAAATTCTACAATTTCGCATACTGCTGGGGCGCTTGTCTGGTAATTCTTGGTGCGGTATTCAAAATAGCGCACATGCCGTTTGACAGCATTCTGCTTATGGTCGGACTATTCACGGAAGTATTCATATTTTTCATTTCCGGATTCGACACTCCGGATGAGACATTACATTGGGAAAGGATATTTCCAGAACTGACAGGAGGTGATACCAAAGTGAATCTGGACAACAGCTGCCTGGAAAAAGCAAGAAAACAATACTTAGACAGCATCAAGTCTTTGGAGACCAGCATAGAGAGCCTGAACAGCATATATCGCGAGCAGGAACAGCGGATGAAAGCTGTCACTGAAACACTTGCCCCCTCCACCATCGCAGAGATGAAAGCGGAGACAGAGGAGATGACCCGCCTTCTCAAGGCCCTTAACTCCAAATACAAAGAGATGCTGGATGTAATGAGTCCCAAACAAAAATAACTCATGGCCGAGTACAGACTACCTCCGCGCCAGAAGATGATAAACCTGGTTTACATCATTCTGATAGCCATGCTGGCGATCAATATATCTGCCGACACACTTGACACATACTCTCTTCTGAATAAAGGACTGGACAGACACTTGTCAGAACTTGAAGATTTCAGCAACCGTCTATCCTCAGAGATTGTCTCTGAGGCACCGGAAACGGCCGCCACTATAGATGCCATTGATTCCATGACCATAAGCCTGCTGTCCTATATCAATTCCGTCAAGGAAGATATCGCAAAGGCTGCTGACAAAAAAAATACACATCTGCTGACGGACTCAGAGCACAGGAAGAACTTAATGCCGTACCGGATGTAATGCTTTCAGCCATCAACCCCAGAGCATCAAGACTGCATGAGAGCGTCCTGGCATACAGAGACACTCTCATGGCCTGTGTATCTGACAGCAACGTACGCGGTCTCATCTATTCTTACCTGACCTTAGACCAAGACAAGCGTCTTACATCTTGGGAAAAAGCCACATTTACAAGTATGCCGGCAATAGGCGGCATGGTATATCTGAACAGTCTGAAAGAAAGCATACTTATCTCAGAAATAGAAACTTGCCGGGATATCGCGGCAGCAGTAAGGAAACGCGAAAAAGAAAATGACAGCACATCCACCGATACCAGATACGTACTTATCAATAACGATCAGAAAATAGTAGATAAAGACGGTACCATCGAAGTACCTGTTGTTAACGCATCACCGTATATAGAGAGTGTACTCTACTCTGAATTTGAGAACCCGATAGACATACTTGCCATCGGCATAACACCGGATGAGATCAGCTACACGGTCGAAGGCGGCACCGGTTCGCTTGAAAACGGTCGGTTCTATATATATCCTTCAGGCCAAAGCACGGAAGTCCAGCTGCATATGAGCTGCATCCGTAAAGGAGAGATTCTGGATCTGGGGACACAGACTTTCAAAATAAAGCCGCTGCCGATACCGTCCCCGCACATCGTACTTAATGACGAAGACATATATTACGGCAACGCCCCCATTAAAAAAAGCAGACTTCTTTCCATAACATCCCTCGGAGCCAGCATATCAGACCCTGTCAATATCGCTTACACAATACTCGGTTTCGAAACTGTTCTGATCAAGACAGGCAGCAAAGAAGTCCTGTCTGCATCGTCAGACGGTCCTGACCTGACTGACGAACAAACAGCTATCCTCAAGTCAGCACAAAACGGCGACAAACTTTATTTTACCGGAATAACTGTAAAAAGCCCAAAAGGGTCCACTGTTTATGACCTGCCGCCTATCAGTGCCCCTGTATACGAGTAGCTCATAAACGGCTGTTCCGGTCCCTTCTTACAGAGGCAAACTAGCGCTGCGGTATTTCATCACACTGTATTTTATTTATTGCTTATATCTTATACAACAACAATGGTAACAATCAACCCGTTGAAAACGGCGCGGTAGTGGAGACGGTCAACAACCTCTGCGTTACTGCCACAGAAAGCGGATGGACGATATCGGACGCATCCATGCTGTTCCCGCAAGGAGCCGTGTACTATGCATACTTCCCCTACCAGGAGAACCTCACTGCATCAGTGAACCCCGCCGGCACTTCCGCCGAGGAGTTCTTTGAAGGCCTTGTCTCATCATGGACACTGCCCGCTGACCAGAGCGGAGACGCTTTCAAGGCATCTGACCTGATGATAGGCTCCGCCTCTGTAGAGTCTGAAGCCGTCAACATGACTCTCAGTCATGCCATGGCTCTTGCCGCAGTAGAACTTCCCGGCAAAGTATACACGTTCACAAACACCGATGTCCAGATCCCGGATTACTCACTGACTGCAGACGCAGAATTCGATGAGATAGTTCCTTTCAAGAGCAGCGGTCTGTTCCTCTGCCTTGTAAAACCAGGCGACTTCAGCCTGTCCGGATCTATTGGCGGAGGGTCCTGGTCCTTTGACGGGAACGCTGTCGCAGGAGCCTATATGCTGCACAGCGAGGGTGAAGCCGAGGTCATCGAGCACCAGCTCCAGATAGGTGACTTCTTCCTGGCCGACGGTTCCCTGCTCTCAAAAGACGCACCCGCCTCCGAGGTAAGCGCAGCACATGTGCTCGGAGTCGTATGCCAGTATGACCCTGACAGGATCGGAAAAGGTGAGAAAGAGGCCCTCGGCGGCACAGCCCACGCCCTGGTTCTGGGAAGTATGCTGGCTGGCGCGAATGGAAACCCTTACGTATACATGCAGTACCGTTTCTATACTGATTACTCCATCCAGGACACTGACTTCGACAACAGCTATGTCCGTGATGAAGAGGGCGAGATAGGCTTCCCCAGAGTTCCGCAGGAGAAGAACATAACAAAACTGTACGAACTCGCCAATGTCGATCTTGAGGGATACAAGGCCACACATCTGATCTACACCGAGCGCGCTGAAGATCTGGCTGCAGGCAATTATCCCGGATTCAAGGCCGTACAGGATTATGCAGGAGAAGTCGGAGGCCCTGTCGATGGTGTATCCACCGGCTGGTTCATGCCCTCCAGCGGACAGTACCTCGATGCAATCCGCAATATCTGCAATCTCAAGCTGGATGCAAGCAATGTATCCGAGTCAGGTGGATTTGAAGGTACGATGACATGGTTCATCGAAGAAGGCGTTGCTTCTACGGCCATGAACAAGTCCTTCGATAAGATAGCGGCCAATCGTAAATCGCTCTACTTTGAAGGCCAGAACAGCACAATAGTCTCTACTGAAGCCGCACCTGACTGCCACAGATACATTGACCTCGCTGATTTAGGATGGGTTGACTACCTGTGTTACTGGAAATACACCACTTCATTTGTAAGACCCATGCTCGCCTTCTAGATAACGGCAAGCACAGACAAGATCAAGGAGCCGGTTCCGCATGGATCGGCTCCTTTCGTTTCCGGACATTAATAATGTAGCTGATTTACAGATTTTATGCGTATCTTTGTTCTTTAAGCAAACATATGTAATACATGACAGATATGAGACGACTGGTTGTAATGAGCATGGCGGTAAGCCTGGCCGTAGTGATGACTGCCGTAACCGATGCCGGTGCGGCGGAAAACAAAGAGGAGATACTGACTCTGAAATCCCCGGACAAGAGACTGGAACTGACTTTTCAGCTGAGCGGATTCGGTGAGCCGGTCTACACCCTGTCCTTTGACGGACAGCGGGTGCTGGACGAGAGCCGCATGGGCTTCGACATCCGGCATGAGGGCGGAGTAAACGATATCCAGCCCTTCATGCACGACTGGACCATAGCGCAGAGCAACACGGTACTGCATCCGTCCCAGATGAACGAGGGATTCCGCATAGACAGCGTCAGGCGTACTTCAGTGGACTACACCTGGGAACCGGTCTGGGGCGAGGAAAAGAAGATACGGGACCGTCACAACGAGATGGCCGTCTACCTGTGGCAGCAGACCGGGGCCGACTCCACCGACGGACGCACCATAGTGGTACGCTTCCGCCTCTTCAATGACGGACTCGGATTCCGCTATGAGTTTCCCCGGCAGAAGACCCTCGGATACTTCATCATCGGCAACGAACTGACCGAATTCAACCTGCACGAGGATCTGACCGCATTCTGGATAGCCGGAGA
>CALVDI010000050.1 GCA_944326225.1 uncultured Bacteroidales bacterium
ACAATGTCGGATGTGCTTTTATCGGAAGTGGCGGCACCGGTATTGCCGCTGTTGCAGGATGTCAATGCCACGGCGCACAGGACTGTGGCGAGAGATACGGTAAGCAGTTTCATAATGAGTGATATTTTAAACAAACAGGTTTTCAATGCTTCTGATTATCTTCTCCCGGTCTTCTGACGGAGAAATGACTAGAGACGGCTGCAGGTAATGCACCTTGCAGTCCTTCTTGAAGTGCAGCTCACCACCGCCTGTGATATTGAGCATTATCACGTCGTCGCGGCCTACGGCACCGGCCTTCACGGCCTGCTCCAGACCGGCCAGCGCGGCACCAGAGGCGGAGTATATGTCCACTCCCTCCAGCTCTTTGAACATGGCGGCGCAATGGCGGATCTCGGCGTTGGTGACCGCATAGACATCACCGTGTGAGTCGCACAGACAGTCGTACACTCCTCCGGCGAGCGAATAGGGCGGACGTCTGTTGGAGAGCACCTTGGCGTCGATCATTGCGGCTTTCTGACGGGCCTCGTCGTCATCGAAGGGCAGCAGATCCCTCTGACCGGCCTTCCATGCGTCGTACATCGGCAGGAAAGGCACATTCTGTACCGTATGCAGCTTCATCTGAGCCGAACCGAAGCGACCGTCTTCCAGCAGACGAAGATTGGCCTCACGGGCCGCAATGGCGCCTGTGCCGCTGCCTATGGCCTGGAAGTATGCGTCGGGTATCCGGCCGATCTCCACAGTGGCAGAGAGCACTGTCGTACCCATGCCGTCGCGACGGGCCACATTCTTGGCACCGCCCTCGTCAACGAACATCCCTGAGGATGCTGCTATCTGAGAGAGGGCTATTGCATCAAAATAATCACTGCCCTTGGGGGCGCAGACAAGCTTGACACAGTCCTTTATGGGCTTTTCGAACCAGAGAGCGTCGATATTGTCCTCCGGTACGCAGAGCAGCAGGGGTATGTCATTCTCAGAGCAGACTCTGGCGAAAGCCCTGGCCGTATTGCCGGCGGAAGCCACAGTAAGTATCTGCCTGCAGTCCAAAGGCAGACGGCCGCAGACCGAATAGGCCTCGGTCTCCTTGAACGAGCAGGTCTTCATCAGTGCGCCTCTTTCGGGCCAGTAGCCTGAGAAAGCTATGTAGAGATTGCCCAGACCCAGGTGACGGGCCAGTCCCTCACTTCTGTATGTGACAGTTGTCGCCGAATCACGCAGCAGGCGGTGTACAGGCAGCCAGTCTGCGAAGCGGTAGAAACCCCAGTCGCTGCCCTTGACGTCTATCTGCTTCTTCTGATAGACCGCACGCACCAGCGACGGCTTGGGAGACTCCGGGTCGGCCAGCATCCATCCGGCATCAGGGAATACTCTTCCCGTGGCCACATTCATCAGCGAGTACACTGTTGGAGTAAAACTTTTCATGGCTTGTATATCGTTAATAAGTTATTAATTCATATTCTGTGCGACAACTTCCGCAAAGTCGCTTACTTTCTTGGGTGAATAAGGTGAGAATGTCTTCAGGCAGAGCGGACAGGCCGTGACAATCCGTTCGGGAGAAGCGTACATGAGGTTGTCCAGCGAGTGCAGGGTGATGTCCTTGCGGTCCTCATAGGACAATGTCAGCGAGCCCAGCGAGCCTCCGCAGCAGATGCTCTCGTCGTGGTGCTTCTCAGCCTCAACCAGCTCTCCTGCGGCACCGAGCACCCTTCTGGGCTCCTTGTAGACTTTACAGCCACGTCCCAGCTCGCATGGATCGTGATAGACTATCTTTTCACCTGAGTTCTTGATGTTTATCCGTCCCAGTCTCATAAGCTCGTCAAAATACTCAGTATAATGGACTATGCGGATGCCCTTGAGGTCGTAGTTCTCGCGGAAGACCTTGTAGCAGATGGGACAGGATAGCAGCAGGGTGGTGGCTCCGCTCTGCCGTATCAGTTCGGTGTTTTTCCGTATCATCTCCTGAGCCTGCTCATTGCGTCCGGCCAGGATGAGCGGGCGGCCGCAGCATATACCGCCGTCGCGGTCCATGAAGGTATATTCAATACCGGCTTTGTCCAGTACGGTTCCTACGGACTTGTAGATGACAGGCGTCAGCTGGGTCATGCAGCCGGCATAGTAGAGAACTTTCTCAGGTGACGGCTCCGGGGCTGAATATGTATTGAAGTATGAGTAGTCGCTTGCAGCGGGTACGGCACGCATAGCCCTGAGACTCTGCTTTATATTGCATGAGTCCACATTGACAGGGCAGACGGCCACGCATTTGCCGCACATCAGGCATTTGTCGGCACTGATCTCGCACTTGGCCCAGTTGCGGCGGCGCAGCAGTCGGTTGAAATATACGGTGGCATAGCGCAGGTTCTTCTTCTGGCTCATCATGGGGCAGGCGTCTATGCACATGCCGCAGTTGGAGCAGGAGTATATCTGTGCCGTCGTATAGCCGTTCCGGGGATGGGATACCTTGATGCCGGCGTTGCGCAGCACTATCAGGAAGGCCTCGGTGGGGATGTGCATGTACCGGGTGAACGGAAGCAGCACGAAGAATGTGCCGAGCAGGGTGGAGTAGGCCCACCAGGTAGGCAGGATGTGATATGTGTCGCTCAGGAAGTTGCTGAACAGCCAGTACATCGGGCGGGTAAGGAAGGAGCCTCCGGCTATACCGGCGGTGAAGCTCTCTGCCAGCAGTCTTACAGGGAAAATGGCCCAAAGACAGTACATGGCCAGGCGGTCGGGCAGCTGGTTCCTGGTAGTCCTGCGCATACCGAATACCATGGAACGGATGCGCTTGAACATGGCCAGGAACACTCCGCTGAGCACTATCAGCAGGAAGAAATCCATCAGGAAGAAGAAGAACGAGCCTCCTATCGTATGGTCGGTCTCCATGACGAAGAAGCGGAAGAACACCGGGTAGTAGAAAGTCGAGAGACGGTCCGGTACAAACATCCACGTCTCGATGTGTCCGAGGACGATGAGCATGAACCACCCGAAGGCGATGCTGGAGTGCATATAGCCCAGCAGTGGCTTGCGCTTCCATATCTTGGTATGCAGCAGGACATCGCAGATGATGTCCCGTAAGTTGATGATCCAGAGTCTGGGGTTGATCAGGGAGAGGAAGAACTTCTTTCTGTCCTTTGCCGGGAGCTGTATGATGACCCGGATTATACCGATAGCCAGATAGGAGAGGATGAAGATCATTCCTATCATGAACGGAAGGACGAAATCGTGATATCCTGATATGAACCTGTCTTGCACTTTACTTGTATATTTTGTTTATACTGAGAATAAGATGTCTGGTATTGATGCCTCTGGGACATACCAGAAGGCATTTTCCGCACAACATGCAGCTGCGGGTCATGGCCAGTGCGTCGGAGTCGCATCCGCGGCCCAGAAGCAGTATGACCTTCCGGAGGTTCATGTTTCCGTGACCGGCAGTGGGGCAGCTTGCCGCACATGAGCCGCAGGCCATGCACTTGAGCACGTCCGGTTCCTCGGCGCAGAGTCTGTCGAATCTGGCTCTGTCAAAACGCTCCAGATTGATGGCCGAGCTGGGTGATATGCCGTATCCGAAATCAATCATTGTCCCTGAGGTATTCGTTAATGCTCATGGCGGCGGCCTTTGCTTCCGCTACAGTATCCGGAATGGTCTTCGGCCCGGTGCAGGCTCCGGCATAGAAGATACCGGCGGCGTAGGAACTCTGGGCCTGAGTCATGGAGTCCTTGGGCTTGAGGAAGCCGTCCTCCATGGTTGAGAGCTCCAGGGCCCTGACTATAGGAGCCACGGCGGTGTTCCGGGTCATCCCTGCCATCAGCACCAGCAGGTCCAGTGTCACCCTGAGCGGCTTTCCGGCCAGAGTGTCCTCAGCCTTGACGAAGAGATGTCCGTCCTTGTCCTCCGAGACTTCCGAGACACGTCCGCGCACGAAGATTATTCCATATTTTTTCTGGGCTTCCAGATACATGTCCTCATATCCACGGCCGAACATCCTCAGGTCCATATAAAAGCAGTAGACCACCGCATCAGGAAACTTCTCTTTGATCTCACAGGCCTGCTTTACCGCAGTGGCGCAGCATACCTTGGAGCAGTAGCGGTTGCCCACCTTCTCGTCGCGGGAGCCTACGCAGTGTACGAATCCTATCCGGCGCGGACTGTCAATGGCCGGTACGGGTATGCCTGAAAACCAGTCTTCCAGGTCCGCATTGGTGATCACTCTGTCATAGATGCCGTAGCCGTATTCTTCTTTCCTGGAGGCATCGAACAGGGAGAAACCGGTAGTCAGCAGCAGGGCGTCAGCCAGAACTGACATACCGTTGGACAGGATGATGTTGTAGCCCCTTTCCAGACGGTTGAGCTGGGTCACCTCAGTGCCGGTGAACCATTTCACCCGGCCCATTGAGGCCGTCATCTGACCGAGTACGTCTCCGGCCGGAGTACCGTAGGGAAAAAGTCTGTCCCATCTGGCCAGATGTCCTCCCAGACGGTCTTCTTTCTCAATCAGGAAGACTGTATATCCCAGTGAGTCAAGGGTACGTGAGGCTTCTATTCCGGCAGGGCCTCCGCCGATTACCACTATATTTTTCTGTTGATTCTTAGGTTCCATATTCAATCGGTATGAGGATTAGAATATTCTGATATTCGCAGGGCTGACGGGGACTCCGAGGTCCTTGCCGCCCGGGCCCTTGTATTTTGCAGACTTGTCGTACTGTACGCCCATCTTGTCCAGCAGGGGCTCGACCGCTACCTGATGCATCTGCAGGCCGAGGTCCCAGGGATCGTAGCCCATGACCAGCGCGGCCACCTCCTCGGAGGACAGCACGGGGATGCCGTAACCGGGAGTGTCACCGTAGGTCTTGCCGGTGGTCTCGGCTATGACATACTGCCAGCGGTCCAGGAAGTAGTTGCAGCCAGGACAGTTGGTGATGATCAGGTCGGGATGGAAGGGTTCCATCGACTCGAACTTCTTATAGGTGTTGGTCAGCGAATAGCCTCGGTTGGCCTTGACCAGATACTGCCGGAAACCGAAGCCGCAGCAGTGCCTCCGCTCGGGATAGTCCACCACGCTGCCGCCCAGGGCCTCCACCAGTCCGGCCAGGACGCGGGGATACTCGGCTCCGCCCACGGACTTGGAGGGGAAAATCTTGGAATAATGGCAGCCGATGTGCTCCACCACTTTCAGGGGCTCTCCGGTGCGGACATTTATCAGGGGATATTTGGCCTGCTCGGAGATCAGGAAACGGTAGTGGTACATCATGTCGCTGGAGTGCATAAGGAAGTCCGGCTTGGTGAATTCCCGCCTGCAGGCCTTCCACAGCAGTTCATGTATCTTCTCCTCGATCTCGGGATGTTCCTCCCAGGTCTGGAGTATCTCGCTGTGCAGGCCGAAGGAAGTCACGCACGATACCACGAAATTCCTGTAACCTGCCTGGTTCATCAGGGAGAACTGGCGGGCGATGATGGTCATGGAAGTCTCCTCGGGAGTAGTGTCGCTGTGGTAGGCTATGCCGCCGCAGGTGGTGTGGAGGGGATCCTCATAGAAATCCTTGCCGAAGCGGTTGCGCACTATGTCCAGAAAGGCCTGCTCTGCGCCAGGATTGAAGTTCTGGCGGATGCAGCTGCGGGCGTAGAAATACTTGTCATCGGGTATCTCTTTCTGGAACTCGGACCATATTTTTTTCTTTCCTTCGTAATTCATGCGGTACTACTGATTCTGTTGGTTAAGGTGCTCACCATGAGTCTCATTGAACACTTCGTTGAAATACTCTTCCTCGCTCAGTCCCATCTCCTGAGCCTTCTTGCGCGAGAGGTCCTTAATCTTCTCGACCCGGGCCGAGCCGCCTGTCACGTCGAATATCTTCTGAAGGTCGTCAAGGGATTCGCGGGCAATCTTGCGCAGGGGACCCGGGCCGCTCTTTCCATAGTTGGCGCCCACGCGGTCGTACACGTCCTGCAGATGGTCCTCAATCCATTTGCCTACCGTCCCATACTCAGGATGGGAGGCGTACTTGAAGGTCTCGGGATGGACGCAGTAACCGTAATTGAGGACATTGCCGCAGAGTACCTTGGCCAGAGCATACTGCTGCCGGCCTTTCTCGGACTCGACGAAGTAGCCCAGCTCGACGGAGAGGGTGCGCAGGGCGATGATGACCTGTCCGGGGGCATTGGTTCTGGGACAGCGTGTCACGCAGGACATGCACTCACCGCAGTACCATATCGTGTCGCTCTTGAGCAGTTTGATGATCTCCTCGTCGTCCTGGGTCTGGACGATGTTGACGATGTTCTTGGGGTTGTAGCGGTAGAATTCGGCAGCCGGGCACACGGCGGTACAGGTCCCGCAGTTGATGCAGGCCTTCAGTCCCTCCTGGAGCCGGACGTCGCTCATCAGCCGTTCGTATATCTTACCCATAATAATTGCGGTCTATCTGTATTCGTCCCAGGACTTGATCTGGATATTGTCAAGGGGCATGTTGCAGAATGCCGTGATGAAAGCCGATGCAAGCCTGGTGTTGGTTATAATCGGGATGTTGAAGTCCACGGCGGCGCGGCGGATGCGGTAACCGTTGTCCAGTTCTTCCTTGGTGAGATTCTTAGGGATATTGACCACCAGGTCTATCTTGCGCTCGTGAAGCATCTCCAGGGCCTGAGGCTCTCCGGCTTCCGACGGCCAGTATACCAGAGTGGCAGGTACTCCGTTGTCCACCAGGAACTTGTAGCTTCCGCCCGTGGCAAATATCGAGTAATTGTGCTTGGCCAGCAGCTTGCAGGCACCCAGGAGCTCTACTTTCTGCTTGGCATCGCCAGAGGATACCAGGATATTCTTGCCTGGCACGGTATAGCCTACTGAGAGCATGGCCTTGAGCACTGCCTCGTTGGTGTCATCTCCGATGCAGCCCACCTCTCCGGTGGAGGCCATGTCCACGCCGAGGACGGGGTCGGCCTTCTGCAGGCGGGAGAAGGAGAACTGCGAGGCTTTCACGCCCACGTAGTCCAGGTCGAAGGCACTCTTCTCGGGAGGAGTGACCTTTTCTCCGGTCATGACCTTGGTGGCAAGCTCGATAAGGTTGATCTTAAGCACTTTTGACACGAAGGGGAAACTCCTCGAAGCCCTGAGGTTGCATTCGATGACCTTGATGTCGTTCTCCTTGGCCAGGAACTGTATGTTGAACGGGCCGGAAATCTTCAGAGCCTCGGCTATCTTGCGGGCTATCTTCTTGATCCTGCGGGCTGTCTCCACGTACAGCTTCTGGGGAGGGAACTGTATCGTCGCATCGCCCGAGTGCACTCCTGCAAACTCTATGTGCTCCGAGATGGCATAGGCGATGACGGTACCATGGTCGGCCACTGCATCGAACTCTATCTCCTTGGCATGCTGTATGAATTCTGAGACCACAACAGGGTGTTTCTTCGATACTTCCGCGGCCAATTTAAGGAACTGCTCGAGCTCAGTGTCGTTGGAGCAGACGTTCATGGCCGCACCGGAAAGCACGTATGAGGGACGCACCAGAACGGGGAATCCCACATCGCGGATGAAGCTGTGGATGTCGTTCATCGAGGTCAGCTCCCTCCATCTGGGCTGGTCTATGCCGAGGCGGTCGAGCATGGCCGAGAAGCGGTTGCGGTCCTCGGCGTTGTCGATGCTGTCGGCGGTGGTGCCGAGGATGGGGACCTTGGCGGCATCCAGGCGGGTAGCCAGGTTGTTGGGAATCTGGCCTCCCATGGATATGATCACTCCGTGCGGCTCCTCCAGGTCGCAGATATCGAGCACCCTCTCGTAGGTCAGCTCGTCGAAGTAGAGGCGGTCGCACATATCGTAGTCAGTGGATACGGTCTCCGGGTTGTAGTTGATCATGATTCCGCGCCAGCCGCTCTTGCGGATGGTCTGCAGGGCATTGACGCTGCACCAGTCGAACTCCACGGAGCTGCCGAT
>CALVDI010000051.1 GCA_944326225.1 uncultured Bacteroidales bacterium
AGGGCAGCGACAACCCCGAAACCCTCCTCGAACGCTTCAAGCAATAACCCCGGACTGCTGCGGGCACGCCTTAGCTCCAACATTGTTCAGAAAGATACCCAGCATGGCATCATCATTCTTCCGCTCGAAGGGCCTTATCATATCGAGATAACGCTCTACCGAATCCCCGTTTTCCAGCATCATCCAGGCTTGCGCGATAGAAACGCCGGAATACATAGCTGCCATCGTATCTCCGTTCCGGACAAACTCATAGAACTCGGGGCGTGTCTCGTCTATAAGGGCCTGATGCTGCCCGCTTATGCTGTAATGATTCCACATCTGTTTCAGCTCGTCAAGCCTGGACTTTTCCGCCACAACTCCAGCCCCAGTCTCCTGCTGAATCCCGCCCGGGGACGGAGCACAACGAAGACATATCATCCCTAATGCTGCCGGAACGAGAACAGCCTTAAAAACTGCATTAATAAGTTTCTTCATATCGGACTCTACTGGTAAACGATTGCAAGTTATAAAAAATCTCCATATCGTACTATAATCCACAATATATTCCAGAGAGTCTGGCGGGTTACGGGACGGGGTCGTAGCCGCTGCCACCCCAGGGATGGCAGCGCAGGAGTCTTCTGACAGTCAGATAGAGACCCTTTACGGGACCGTGCTTGCGGAAGGCCTCCAGGGCGTATGCCGAGCAGGTGGGAGTAAAACGGCAACACGACGGCTTATAAGGCGAGATGCACACCTGATAGAATCTGATCAGGAACACAAAAGGTGCTATCAGTATCTTTTTAAGCGTCTTTCGCCACTTTTGCCAGCGCGTTTGAGAGACTTTCGGCAATCTTTCCATATTCCAGTATTTCATTGGCCGTGTAGACCATCAGGATATCCTTGCCGGCAAAGTCCGGACATTCTTTCTTTATATGACGCAGAGCCTCCCTGGTCCTGCGGCGCACCAGATTGCGCTTAACCGCCCGCTTGAATATCTTCTTCGGGACGGATATGACCGTCTCGTCCGCATCTCCGTCAGTGTTGTCCAGCACATACAGACGGTATGGATAAGAGTAGTATTTCTTCCCATGAGCATGAAGTCTTTCAACCCTAGTCATGTCAGTTGGAAGATATAAACGACAGTGAGTAATTGTCTCCACCGGACCGTAGAGCCATGCGCCCCGTGACTGAGGATATGGAGTCTATCAGAAAACACTTTACATCCCATTTGCCGGGGGTACCGAACTCGCGATTGTCATACATGGTCATGGCGATGAAATCCTCATAGAGATTGTAGTAATCTTCCCCTGCACCCATTGGCTCCCATGAGTTTTCTCCTGTCCTGACAGAGACGGTGACAACGCCATCCGGCTGGAACTGCACCCTGTAATCGGAGAAGTCCGCTCCGTTGCGGGTGTTGAACTGCCACACACCGTAAAGCGTATCTGCACTGGCATATGACTTAGGCAGCTTCCTCATGGTCATCTGGGAAAATTCGGGAGTTATCTCCTCGCCATCAACAGAGTAAGTATTGACACCCAATGTCATCAGCGAATCTTCCGAGAGAAGAAAATCGTATTTCTGTTCTGTAAATACCATAACTAAATGCCCGAACAGTCCGGAAAATGTACCTGTAATAGTAAAATCACAACAGTATATCTCATATCTGAGTTCATTGCTTCCCCACTTGTAATTGGCACTGTCCAATGTCAAAAGTCCCTCATACACAACTGTCCCGGCCTGATTAAATGTCATCACGGTATAATTGCGCTCATCCAGCATATTTCCGTCATATGTATCAACTATCCACGTCGCCTTGATATTCTCACGATTATATGCGGGGCTTTCGGCATTGCACGACGATACTGCCCACAGCGAGATCACGGCTGCAGCAAGCATCAATACTATATGAGCTGTTCGGAACATACAATACTATTTTTGGTCCTCCAGATAAAGCAGCAGTGCTTTCGACACAGACGGAGCCTCGGGAGTAGGTGCTTCCACTTCTACAGCGAACCCACTGTCTTTCAATGCCTTTGCTGTAGAAAGTCCGTAAGTCGCAAAAAGAATACCATCTTGCTTGAAGTCCGGATAATTCTGAATCAGGGACTTGACATCAGAGGGGCTGTAGAATACCACCATCTGGTATTTTGAAAGATCCACTTCTTTGAGCTCGCTGTATACAGTCTTGCTGAATACTGCGTTGCCGAACTTGAGTCCTGCCTTGGTGAAAGCCTTGATGACATCCGGTTTCGTGGTGTCGGTAGAAGCTATCAGGAAGTTCTCCCCTTTGTGCTTGGGTCCGATAGTATCTATCACGGACTCTACCGTCCCTTTGCCGAAAAATATCTTTCGCTTACGGTATACGATATGTTTCTGAAGATACAGTGCGATGTTCTCTGTCGTACAGAAATATTTCATCGTCTCGGGAACTGAAACCCTCATCGCCTCACATACTGAGAAGAAAGCGTCAATCGACGATTTGGCAGAGAAAAATATTGCCGTATAATCCAGTATAGCCACCTTTTGCGCCCGGAACTCCTTGGCTGTCAACGGCTCAATACGAAAAAAGGGGAAATAGTCAATCTGTACACCGTATTTTGATGTGATCTCACTGAACGGAGACTGAGTGTTTCCCGGAGCTGGCTGGGAGACCAAGATATTGCTTATCTTCATTATTATACGATAATCTATAGATGTTAAAATTTCAATACTGTCGCCACGGCTATTGCCATAGGCAGAATTTCAAGCGTGCAAAGATACAAAATAGACAACAAAAGCGGCTCTCTATATGCAAAAATTATTCTCACCAGCTCTACCAGATAGAGAAATGCCAGCACGGCAAAAACAACAGGCACCACATCACTGAGCAATATATGGAATATACCGGGCACAAACATTCCAGACATGTAGCACAGGCTGAAAAACACCACTGACAACATGAAAAATACGCAGGCCATACGGTTGACCGCTGTAATGAAGCCCTCCTCCCCGGAGACATAGAGCACTCCGGCCATGACCACCGAGCGAAGCAGGAAATAAGCCGCCAGACATATCAGAATCACATAAAACGGAGCATCTACCGCTCCCGCACCGTATACCAGAAACGCAGACAACGGCAATCCGACGGCAAATGACACAGGCAGACCGTACCTTACCGCAGGAGATGTGTCATAATATGTCCGTCGTACGGGAGACTTGAGAAATCCTCCGGCCCATGTGAAAAAGACAGAACACTGCCTGCGGAAAACAAAGCCGGACAATATCAGGAAGAGTATTGTCCATACAAAATACTGCCCTCCCCGTATTCCGGACTCTGCAACTGCCGCAATCTCATCATACTGCTGCAGGAGCGAGCCGCGCCACAGGCTGTCTACCGCTCCTTCAATTGCCGCGTTTGGCCACATAACCCATGGATATCAGGATAGACGTGACTTTCTCCCGGCAGTCTCCCTGGATCAGGATCTCCCCGTCCTTGACACTTCCGCCGGTTCCGCACTTGTTCTTAAGCTGACGTGAAAGACCGGCCAGAGCATCATCACTGCCCACGAAGCCCTTGACTAGGGTCACCTGCTTGCCGCCGCGGTTACGCCGGTCCAGGTACACAGTAAGTTTCTGTTTGGAAGGCGGCAATGTCTCCACCGCACTTTCCTGCTCGGATGGAACAACAAAATCAGGATTTGTAGAGTAAACCAGAGGCATATCGGGTAATTTTTTCGCAAATTTAGTATATTTGCGCCTTATACACATGAAATAGACGACAAATGGAGCAGAAAAAATTCACTCTTATCAACCGTATTTTCGCTGTCATCGTCCTGCTGACCGCAGCCATCACATATCTTATGACCATCGAGCCCACGGTAAGTTTCTGGGACTGCGGCGAGTTCATCGCCTCATCCTACAAACTGGAGGTGGGACACGCCCCGGGCAACCCGGTGTTCCAGATGATAGCCAGGTTCTTCACCATGTTCGCATCTCCGGAACATGCGGCCATGGCGGTCAACATTATGAGTGCCCTCTGCTCTGCATTCACCATATTCTTCCTCTACCTGACCATAGTCCATCTGGGACGCCGCATCATAGAGAAAAACGGCGGGAACGGAACTCTCTCCATGGGTGAGGGAATCTCCCTGATAGGGGCCGGTGTCGTCGGAGCCCTCGCTTACTGCTGGTCCGACACTTTCTGGTTCTCCGCTGTCGAGGCCGAGGTGTACGCCATGTCCTCTCTCTTCACCGCTGTCGTGTTCTGGATGATTCTGAAATGGGAAGAACAGGCCGACACCGAGTATGCTGACCGCTGGATTGTGGCGATAGCCTTCCTGATGGGCCTTTCCATAGGAGTACATCTGCTCAACCTGCTTACGATACCCGCAATTGCATTCGTCTACTACTACAAGAAAGCTACGAAAGTCACCACCTGGGGCTGCGTCGGAGTATTCGCCGTATCGGCTCTCATACTCGCAGTAGTGCTCTGGGGCATCATCCCCTATCTGCCGAAAATAGCCGCGCTGTTCGACCTGCTGTTCGTCAACGTACTCAACCTGCCTTTCAACACCGGAGCGGCATTTTTCGTCCTGGCTTTGCTCGCCCTCAGTTTCTGGGCTATATATTTCACCCGGAAAAAAGGAAAGCATATCTGGAACACCGTCATGCTCTGCTTTACGATGATAGTCATCGGCTACTCGGCCTTCGCGATGGTGGTCATCCGCTCGGCCAACAACACCCCCACCAACGAGGGACAGCCGGACAACCCGTTCGCCCTCGTCAAATATCTGGGCCGCGAACAGTACGGCAGCACCCCTCTTGTATATGGCCCTACATTCGCATCAGTACCGGTAGATTACAAGGAATCATCCTACTATACCAAACTTGACGGCAAATACTACAAGACTTCCAACCCCATAGACTATGTCTTCTCTTCGGAAAGCAAGATGCTCTTCCCCAGGATGCACAGTAAGGACCCTTCCCACATCAACTTCTATAAGAGTTATACACAGGGGCGCGGAAAGACCATTCCGGGAACCGAAGAGAAGATGCCTACGTTTGCCGACAATCTCAAGTTCTTCTTCGACTACCAGTTCAACTGGATGTACATGCGCTACTTCATGTGGAATTTTGCCGGAAGGCAGAACGATCTGCACGGTCAGGTGCCCGGAGACCCGATATCCGGCAACTGGGAATGCGGCATAGACTTCATAGACAGGGCCCGCCTGGGAGACCAGTCCGAAGGCCCGGACTATATAGTAAACAACAAGGCCAAGAACCATTACTACATGCTGCCGCTGCTGCTGGGCATCATCGGCCTGCTGTATCAGCTTGGCAAGGACAAGCGCAACTGGTGGATCACCTTCCTGCTGTTCTTCCTTACCGGCATAGCCATCATCCTGTACCTCAACCAGTCTCCTTATCAGGTACGCGAGAGGGACTACGCCTATGCCGGCAGTTTCTACGTATTCGCCATATGGATAGGCCTGGCAGTCATGGCCGTCTACGACTGGCTGCACAAGTCTTTCTCAAAGATACATGTCCCGGAAAAAGTAACCGCCGTCGCTGTCAGCGTCGTACTGCTCGGAGTACCGGTTCTCATGGCCGCCGAGAACTGGGACGACCACGACCGCAGCGGACGCTATACTGCCAGAGATATGGCCTACAACTACTTCATGTCCACGGATGACCAGGCCATATTGGTCACACACGGAGACAATGACACCTTTCCCCTCTGGTATATCCAGGAGGTCGAGGGTGTGCGTCTGGACGCAAGGGTGATGAACACATCGCTGCTGGGCATCGACTGGTACATCGACCAGATGCAGTGGAAACAGTATGACGCAGAACCGATAAAGTTCACCACAAAGCGCATCAACTATCTCTACGGCACCAATGACTATGCCTATATCCTAGAGCGCTTCAACCGTCCGATTATGCTTAAGGACGCCATAGCTCTATTCAACGATCCCCGTGTCAAGGCCAATGTGTACGGTGATCAGGTCAGTTACCTCGCTTCCAGAAAACTGATGATTCCGGTCAATAAAGACAATGTGATGAAATACGGTATCGTTCCCGAGGAAGACTACGACAAGATACTCGACACAGTATGCCTGGAGATACCTTCCGGCAAAAATATGCTTGAAAAATCCGAACTGATGATACTCGACATGCTGGCCAATTACGACTGGGACCGTCCTATCTATTTCATGACTCAGGGAGGAGCTCTCGACATAGGTATCCGGGATTATCTGCAGCTGGACGGATTTATCTATAAGTTCGTGCCAATCAAGAGCAGTACTTCTTTCTATGAAGTCAGCCAGGTAGACACAGACGCCCTCTATGACAGGCTTATGAATGTATTCAGGATGGACAGTTTCACCGGAGATTTCTTTGTGGACTATCAGAACCTGTCTACTTTCAACGGAGTAGCCTCACCAAGATTTGTCTTTGTTCAGACAGCAAATGCCTTGTACAAGAAAGGCGAGACAGACAAAGCCGTGCAGCTGCTCGACCGCATGCAGGAAACATTCCCCGACAGGAATTTTCCTCTGAATACCTCCGCCGCCGTGCGTTATGTCAATGAGAACATGGTCATCAATGCCATCGAACTGTATATAAAATGCGGCCAGAACGACAAGGCGCTTGATCTGGCTGACAGATTCCTCACAGAGACCATGAAAGCCATCAAGCTTTTCTCACAGCCCTACCATGGAAACGTACTCTCCAGATCAGATCTGGAAAACAACTTCCTGCTGTACCAATACGCAGTGGAAACAGTCAATCTGGTCGATACCGAAAAGGCCCGGGAGTATTCCCAGGCCCTTGAAGACTTCTTCAACTCCGCTGTCTGATTATTCGATAAGCATATTGCAGCCGCGCCGCTCGGCCCCTTTAAGCCGCCCCTCGACGGTGAAGGAGCCGTCCGGCCATAATCTGCCGACATCCTCGGTCTCGATGAACGAGCACGAGTTGCGGTTAGCCAGGTCGATGATGTTGATGATGCCGCGCTCCCCCGGAGCCGCATCCCTGAACGGGTCGTTGATATCGCGGATGATTACCCTCATCCAGTCCGGTGTACGGAAGACTCCGTCTCCGGCCGAATAAGCCTGCGAGAGCAGCTCGCACATCCCGTATTCCGAATGTATGGCCTGCAAGCCGAATCCCTCAGACAGACGGCTGTGCAGTTCCTCCCTGGAAAGTTCCTCCCTCCGTCCCTTCATGCCTCCGGTCTCCATGACCGTAAGCCATGAGTCATTAGGCCCTTCAAGACTGTATTTTTCAGTAAAATCCAGCAGGGCGAACGCCACTCCCAGCAGCAGAGTCCTCTGCCCTCTCTGCCGCAACTCTGTAAGAGTGCTGAAAAGACGGTCATGATCGTAGAGGTAGTAGCCGCTCTCGGGCCGTCCGCTTTCCTTTATAAGACGGTCCGCCATATAGACCAGCGACGAGCCCTCACGTTCCAGATAAGACGGCAGCAGGGCCAGTATGACATAGTTCTCCGGCCCGCCGTAAAACTGCCTGAACCCGCCCAGAAAGCTCCTCTC
>CALVDI010000052.1 GCA_944326225.1 uncultured Bacteroidales bacterium
GGGGAAAGTGAACCGTTTTCGCGGAAATTCCCGGCACTTTCCCCAGAGGTGGAAACGACACCTGGCTCACTTTAATGAAAATCCAGCAACGAGAAAAGACTAGCCGCCCTCGGCTCTAGAGGGAGGGGCCCGCCGCGAAGCGGTGGGAGGACCTGGTCTTTTCGACTGCTGGATTTTCATAAGAACACCACACGGGAGAAAGTGTCTTTTCCCCAAAGGCTGACTTAATAAGAACTTTTACAATGTCCAGATTACTACCCAAATCTATTATCCTGATTGTTAAACACATACATTTTGACTATTTGTTGGACTGTGCGTTTTTTGCTACAAAACAGCCATTTCACTTCAAGTCCAGCATATATCCTTTTCTAAAGGGTCTGTATACTAAGCACTTCCCCAAACTTTCACTGCTGGACTTCCACAGAAGTCTCATGCCACGGGGAAAAGCATACTGGTCGGTCATTCCCGGGTCAGCCTGCTGTTCCTCACTCAAGATTGTCTCCGTAATAGGTACTCCCTCCGACACCGGCACGCACATGTAGGCGGCTCACTCAGCCTTGTCTGGCACAAGAGTGATCTTTATGGAGGTAGAGGCCGCCTCCACGTCCCTGAGCACCAAAGTCGGAACGATTGTCTGACTCTCTTCTGTCGTGAAGACTTTCTCACACACGGCAGACACGTTTCCATCCGCATACCTTGCTGCAGCTACTATACGATACTGTGTCTCGGACTCAAGATTACGGGCTGCATACACTTGTGTGCATTCCTGCTCGGCCATGTGTATCCAATATCTGGCAGAATCCTCTCTCTCCGTGAACATATAAGCCTGCACCGTCATCACTGAAAGCATAAGGGCCGTACTGCTGTCACCGCGCAGAAGGGCCGAATCCAGCACAGGTCTGGCCGCTACGATAACAGAATCATACTGTCCGGTCTGATTGTACTTAGCCCAGCGCGACAGATACTCAGACTCCCTTGATACATCCATACCGCCTCTGGCCTCTATGCTCAAGAATGGAGAGAAAACAAAGAGCGTTGTCAATAACAGTATGTTCTTTAAACAGCCCATCCAGCTAATCCAGTTTCAGAACAGCCATGAAGGCGGACTGGGGCACTTCCACATTGCCTATCTGGCGCATACGCTTCTTGCCCTTCTTCTGCTTCTCCAGCAGCTTGCGCTTACGGGTGATATCTCCTCCGTAGCACTTTGCCAGCACATCCTTGCGCACGGCCTTGACCGTCTCGCGGGCGATGATCTTGGCACCGATGGCGGCCTGGATTGCTATCTCGAACTGCTGGCGGGGGATGAGTTCCTTGAGCTTCTCACAGATACGGCGGCCGAAGTCGTAGGCCCTGTCCCTGTGAATCAGAGAGGAGAGTGCATCCACGGACTCTCCGTTGAGCAGGATGTCCAGCTTTACCAGGTCGGCCTTCTGATAGCCGATGATATGGTAGTCGAAGGAGGCATAGCCCCGGGAGATGGACTTGAGCTTGTCGTAAAAGTCGAACACTATCTCGGCCAGAGGCATGTCGTAGGTCAGTTCCACCCTGTCGGCCGTCAGGAAATGCTGTCCCTTCAGCACTCCCCTCTTGTCCAGGCAGAGTTTCATGATCTGGCCGAAATACTCGCTCTTGGATATGATCTGGGCCCGTATATACGGCTCCTCAATGTAGTCGATCAGGGTCGGGGCAGGCAGTCCGGACGGATTGTGTACGTCCACCACTTCGCCCTGAGTGGTATATACCTTATAAGATACGTTGGGCACGGTCGTTATTACGTCCATGTCGAACTCCCTGTACAGCCTCTCCTGCATGATCTCCAGATGGAGCAGCCCCAGGAAACCGCAGCGAAAACCGAAACCGAGGGCCAGGGAGGACTCCGGGTCAAAGACCAGGGAAGCGTCATTGAGCTGGAGTTTCTCCAGAGACGCACGCAGGTTCTCGTATTCGTCGGTCTCCACAGGATATACTCCCGCGAAAAGCATGGGCTTGACCTCCTCGAATCCGGCTATCGACTCCGCACATGGCCGGTCCACATGGGTGATGGTATCGCCGACCTTCACCTCCACCGCCGTCTTGATACCGGAGATGATATAGCCCACGTTGCCGGTGGTGACTTCTTCCGTAGGACACATCTTAAGCCTCAGATAACCCACCTCGTCGGCCTCGTATTCCTTGCCCGTGTTGAAGAACTTCACTTTGTCCCCTCTGCGTATCACTCCGTTCACCACCTTGAAATATGCTATCACACCTCTGAACGGATTGAAGACCGAATCGAATATCAGAGCCTGTAGCGGAGCCTCGGGGTCGCCCTTGGGTGCGGGAAAACGCTCGACCACCGCGTCCA
Organism: uncultured Bacteroidales bacterium; assembly: GCA_944326225.1. Classification (GTDB taxonomy): domain Bacteria; phylum Bacteroidota; class Bacteroidia; order Bacteroidales; family UBA932; genus Coprenecus. Next base: position 2,348 of record CALVDI010000052.1, read on the forward strand.
GGATGGCCGGCACACCCTCGCCTGTCTTCGCGCTGCACAGCAGGATGTCCTCACGGTCGCAGCCTATCAGATCCACTATCTGGTCGCTGACCACGTCCACCATGGCCGCGTCCATATCTATCTTGTTGAGTACGGGGATAATCTCCAGGTCATGATTAATGGCCAGGTAGAGGTTCGATATCGTCTGGGCCTGTATACCCTGAGTGGCGTCCACTACCAGAAGGGCTCCCTCGCAGGAGGCGATGGCGCGGGACACCTCGTAGGAGAAGTCCACGTGGCCCGGAGTGTCGATGAGATTGAGGATATACTTCTCACCTTTATAATTGTACACCATCTGGATCGCGTGGCTCTTGATGGTGATGCCCTTTTCCCGCTCCAGATCCATGGAATCCAGCACCTGATCCTCCATCTCCCGCTCCGTAAGGGTGTGGGTGTACTCCAGCAGACGGTCCGCCAGCGTACTCTTTCCATGGTCTATATGGGCTATTATGCAAAAGTTACGGATATTTTTCATCTCAATGGCAAAATTAGATGCAAAGATACATTATTTTCACAGTTTCTAAAATTCATACTATCTTAGCGCAATAAACATTTTTAACTGATATGACAGATACCGAAAGACTGACTCAGACAGCGTCCCAGGTCAGAAGGGACATTGTGAGAATGGTCACTCAGGCCGGGTCAGGGCATCCCGGCGGCTCCTTGAGCAGCACTGACATAGCCACTGCCCTGTTTTTCAAAGTAATGAAACACTCTCCGGAGCACTGGGACCGCAGCGGAAAGGGCAACGATATGTTCTTCCTCTCAGCGGGCCATATGTCCCCCCTGTTCTACAGCGTACTGGCACGGAGCGGATACTTCCCCGTAAAGGAACTGGCCACCTTCCGCCACCTGGGCTCAAGACTCCAGGGCCATCCGTCCACGGACCACGGACTTCCCGGCGTGTACATGCCCTCAGGCTCTCTCGGACAGGGACTGTCTGTAGCCTGCGGAGCAGCCCTCGGCAAGAAGCTGGACAAGGATGACCGTAAGGTATATGTCCTCGTAGGCGACGGCGAGAGCGAGGAAGGCCAGATATGGGAGGCAGCCATGTTCGCCGCCCATCACAGGATTGACAACCTCGTAGCCATGACCGACTGGAATCACCAGCAGATAGACGGCACGGTGGAGTCCGTCATCGGACTGGGCGACCTGGAGGTCAAATGGAAAGCCTTCGGATGGGAATGTATCACCGCTGAGGGCAATGACATGCAGGCAGTGCTGGAAGCCTTTGACAGGGCCCACAGCCTCTGCGGACACGGCAAGCCGGTGATGATCCTGTTCAAGACCGTCATGGGCAAGGGCGTGGACTTCATGGAAGGCACCAACAAATGGCACGGCAAGGCCCCTTCTGCAGAGCAGTGCGAGGCCGCCCTGGCACAGATTAAAGAAACTCTCGGAGATTTTTAAGATTTTTGAAAAATGGAAAAATTTATAAATACAGGAAATAAGGATACCCGTTCCGGTTTCGGAGCAGGACTCGCCGAGATAGGCAACGAGGACGAGAGAGTCGTCGGACTGTGCGCCGACCTCACAGGCTCGCTCAAGATGGACCAGTTCGCCAAGGAGCATCCGGACCGTTTCTTCCAGTGCGGCATAGCCGAGGCTGACATGATAGACGCGGCCGCCGGCCTGTCCCTCAGCGGCAAGATTCCTTTCGCCGGATCATTTGCCAACTTCGTGACTTCCAGGGTCTATGACCAGATACGCCAGTGCATCTGCTACGCCGGTGCCAATGTAAAGATAGCCGCATCCCACGCCGGCATCACCCTCGGTGAGGACGGAGCGACACACCAAGTGATGGAGGACATTGGCATGATGAGGATGCTGCCCCGCATGACCGTCATCAATCCCTGCGACTACAACCAGACCAAGGCCGCCACAATAGCCGCCGCCAGGTACAACGGTCCCGTATATCTGCGTTTCGGCCGTCCGTCAGTACCAAATTTCACCCCTGAGAATCAGACATTCGAGATAGGCAAGGCCCTGCGCCTGACGGAAGGCAGGGACGTATCCATATTCGCCACCGGTCATCTGGTATGGGAAGCCCTGCTGGCTGCCGAAGAACTGGAGAAACAGGGAATATCCGCAGAAGTCATTGACATACATACCATCAAGCCGCTGGATACGGAAGCCGTACTCGCATCCGCAGCCAAGACCGGAGCCGTAGTCACCGCCGAGGAGCACCTGATAGCCGGAGGTCTCGGAGAACTGATAGCCGGAGTGCTCATCCGGACCCGTCCGTGCCCTATGGAATTCGTAGCCGTGGACGACCAGTTCGGCCAGAGCGGCACTCCTGCCGGACTGATGGAGCTGTACGGTCTGGACAAGGCCCACATAGTATCGGCCGCGCTCAAAGCCATAGCCAGAAAATAACCGCCGATGGACGACAGGGAGATACTGGCCGCACTGAGGGAAGAAGGCAATGAGAACTATGCCTTCAACCTGCTGGTGCGCAAATACTCCCAGCGTCTGTACTGGCATATCCGCAGGGCCGTCCTGGATCACGACGACGCGGACGACCTGTTGCAGAACACCTTTATAAAAGCCTGGAAGAACCTTCCTTACTTCAGGGAGGAGTCCAGGCTTTATACATGGCTCTACCGGATAGCCACCAACGAGACCATCAATTTCCTCAAGAGCAAACGCCTCAGGACCATGCTGTCCATGAGCGGGCATGAGTCATCCATCGCCGACAGGCTGGCTTCCGATCCGTATTTCACCGGAGACGAGATATCCCGCAGGCTGTACCAGGCCATATCCAAGCTGCCGCCCAGACAGAAGATGATCTTCAACATGAGATACTTCGACGAACTGAAATTCACCGAGATAGCGGAGATTCTCAACCGGTCGGTCGGAGCCGTGAAGGCCTCCTATCACCATGCCTTCACCAAGATGCAGGACATTTTAAACGAAAACGATTAATCCAAACCGTCTGATAAGTGTCTAAAGTACAGTATGAGTGAAGATATAAGACATAGCAATCCGTTCACCGTCCCCGAAGGCTATTTCTCCGAACTGGAGGACAGGCTCCGGGAGATAGCCGTGACACCTGAGCCGGAGCATGTAGGATGGCTGGCAAAAGTCAAGCCTGCCGTAATGCTGACTCTGATGTTCGGTGTCATCGCCGGATTCGGATGGGTCGTATCCAAGGTGACCGGCCTGCTGTACACCGATCCGGTCGAATCCGACGACCCCATCACGGCCATGATAGAGGAAGGATGGATTGAGAGCAGCTTCATATACGCCTACAGTGACGAGATAGATGTAGAGGAAGCCCTGAGCAACTCTCTGGAGAATACCGTCACGATGGACGAGGAACTGTCCGAAGACATAGAGGCCTCGCTTACCGAAGATGACATTATCAGATACCTGAACCTTGAATAGACAACGCAATGAGACGATTTATCCTTATTATCGCCGCTGCAGCCATATCCCTGTCTGCGGCAGCCCAGCCGGAACCTTCCGGACCAGGATGCAAGACTCCCGGAGAGTCCGGCCCCAGGAACATGGAACAGCTTGAGAGCGCCAAGATAGGCTTCTTCACTACCCGGATGGAGCTTACCCCCGAGGAGGCAAGCAAGTTCTGGCCCGTCTACAACGAATACAACAAGGCCCTGTGCGATGCCCGCAAGGCCACCCGCGACAACTACCGAGCCATCAGGGAGCTGGCCGATAAAGGCTCTTACTCTGAGGTGGAGATGAAGCGGCTCCTTATCAAATATACGGAAGATTGCGTCAAGGACGACGAGCTTGAAAGGCTGTATCTGGACGAGTTCCTGAAGATCCTGCCCGTGGACAAGGTCGCCCGGATGTACATAGCCGAGGAGGAGTTCCGGGACAAGATGATCAAGATGTGGAAGAAGCCCGGAAAAGACAACGACCCACAGAGACCGGAAGACAGACCCGGCCGTGAAAAGCCTATGCCGCGATGATACAGGCAACAGGCATCACTAAGAGTTTCGGCCCCGTACAGGTACTACGGGGCATTGACTTCAGTGCGGCTGACCGCGAGGTCATATCCATCGTAGGAGCCAGCGGTGCCGGCAAGTCCACCCTGCTTCAGATACTCGGATCGCTCTCCAGGCCCGATACCGGAACGGTGCTCATCGACGGCACTGATATCTTCTCACTTTCCGCAGACGCCCTGGCCGACTTCCGCAACCGGAAGATCGGCTTCGTCTTCCAGTTCCATCACCTCCTGCCGGAATTCACGGCCCTGGAGAACGTCATGATACCCGCGCTCATCGCCAGGACTCCGGTCCACGAGGCCAGGAGAAAGGCGGAGGAGCTGCTCGGCACACTCGGTCTAGGACACCGGATCACCCACAAACCGTCCGAGCTCTCCGGAGGCGAGCAGCAGAGAGTGGCCATAGCCCGCGCCGTCATCAACAATCCTTCGGTAATCTTCGCTGACGAACCCTCCGGCAATCTGGACAGCCACACCAAGAAAGACATCCATCAGCTTTTCTTCGACCTGCGCGACAAGTTCGGACAGACTGTCATCATCGTCACTCACGACCGTTCTCTGGCCGCCATGTCCGACCGGATGCTGGAGATGAAGGACGGCATTTTCTGCAATTAGTCTGTAATTAGATTTCAGTATTCTTGCATTTGTCTTACAGATTCTCTAAATTTGTGAGATATTGACAAAATTTACTAACTAATATTAATCTTTTGATAAAATGAAAACCTACCAGACCGGAAACATCAGAAATGTCGTGCTTCTGGGAAGCTCT
>CALVDI010000053.1 GCA_944326225.1 uncultured Bacteroidales bacterium
GCCAATACCAAGTCCCCGCTGCTGAACTGCCTGGCCGGTATGCTGGACACCACCAGGGACCGGGCGCACCGCCAGCTTCTGCTCTCCGACTACGAGATAGCCGCAGACAAGGACCTGGGCACCTCCAAGACCCTCTCGAAGATGGGCCCTATGCTCGGTCTGATGGGTACCCTGATTCCTATGGGTCCGGCCCTCGTGGGCCTGTCCACCGGCGATATCGGCTCGATGGCCTACAACATGCAGGTAGCCTTCGCCACGACAGTCGTGGGTCTGTTCTCGGCCGCGATAGGCTTCATCACCCAGCAGGTCAAGCAGAGGTGGTACACACGGGACCTGAACCGGCTGGAGTTCGTGTCCGAGGTGCTGGACGACTGTTCCGTAACTGATGCTGCCTCATGCGCCGCTGCAGTTGAGGCGTGCCCGGAAGGAGTGGAGAAGCAGGTTGCCGTTAAAGCAGGTGAGGAGGTGCTATGAGAAGGAGAAGACTGCTTGGGGGCGACGAGGAGAACGACCCGATGAGCGTTGTAGGCAACCTGTTTGACGTGGCCATGGTGTTCGCCGTGGCCCTGATGGTCGCCCTCGTGACCCGCTACAACATGACCGAGATGCTTTCACCCGAGGACTTTACGATGGTAAAGAATCCGGGCAAGGAGGACATGGAGATCATCGTCAAACAGGGACAGACCATCGACCGCTATACTCCTTCCGAGGACCAGTCCAGGTCCGGCCAGAAAGGCAGGCGTGTCGGCATAGCCTACGAGCTGGAGAACGGCGAGATCATCTACGTCCCCGAATAGAGTTGATCTTGCATAATGTGAGAAAGGGCCGTGTCCGGTGATGGAGACGGCCCTTCGAGTAAGGTGTGAGTAAGGTTTGTTATTGATTATTGTTTGGAAATGCTGTGCTTGTAGCCGGCCTCAAGGGCGGCGATGTTCTTTGCCACCACTTCCTCACCCTTGCGGGCGAATACCTTGGCGACTGCGTCGCGGACTGTCTCGAAACTGAATCCGAGCATGGGGATGGCCGCTCCGAGAAGCACTATGTTGGATGCCTGGGCAGGTGCTCCGGCTTCCTTGGCCAGCTCCTCCACGTCAAGCATGACTACGTGGGGCAGGGAATTGAGATGCTTGTAGATCTCCTCCTTGTCCGGATAGTTGTTGATGTTGACGAATGGTATGGAGGAGGTTACGATCCAACCATTCTCGGACAGCTCCTGAACGTACCTCAGGGCCTCCATGGGCTCAAGAGACATGATCATGTCCACCTGTCCGAAAGGAATGAGGTCGCTGTGAATCGGCTCGGACGAGATGCGCAGGTTGCTCTGGACATCGCCTCCGCGCTGACTCATTCCGTGTACTTCCGCCTGTTTGATATGGAGACCGCCTGTAAGCGCGGCTTCTCCCAGAACTGTGGCGATGGAGAGGATACCCTGTCCTCCTACGCCTGCCAATATTATATCTTGTTTCATATCGGTTCTCTTTATAAGTCAGTTATTTCTTTTTCTCTTTTGCGTGACGCTTGAATGTCTGGATGCATTCCCTGCGGGGGATGACCACTGATACGCCTTTGTACTCCACTTCCTCACGGATGGTGTTCTTGATTTCCTCCATGTTCTTGGGAAGGGGAACGACTATCCGGATGTGGGCGGGATCGACTCCGACTCCGGCGCATATGCTCTCGAGCTTGCCGGTGCCGGCGGAGTCCTGACCTCCGGTCATACCGGTGGTGAGGTTGTCGGAGATGATGATCACCACGTTGGCGTTGCTGTTGACGCAGTCAAGCAAGCCGGTGATGCCGGAGTGGGTGAAGGTGGAGTCACCGATGACAGCGAACGAGGGGAACTGTCCGGCATCGGCGGCACCCTTGGCCATGGTGATGGAGGCTCCCATGTCAACTGTAGTATGTATGGCTCTGAACGGAGGCAGGGCACCGAGGGTGTAGCATCCGATGTCGCTGAATACCCGTGAGTGCTCGTACTCTGCGGCCACTTCGTTGAGGGCGGCGTACATATCCCTGTGTCCGCAGCCCTGGCAGAGAGCCGGCGGTTTGGGCACTACGATGTCGTCTTTGGGGAATGTCTTGTGGGGAGCGAGTCTTACGGCTGCGCGGACACAGTCAGGAGAGAGTTCTCCGGTACGGGGCAGGGCTCCGGTGAGACGTCCGTCCACCTGAATGTCAGAGCTGATCATGCCCTTTATCATCTCCTCTATGAGGGGCTGGCCCTCTTCCATGACGATCACGCGGTTGATGCCCTCGGCCTCCATGGTCTTGACCAGCTTGCGGGGAATAGGATAGCGGGATATCTTGAGCACCCCGCAGGGAACTCCGTCGGGGAAGTTCTCCATAAGATAGTTGTATGCTATACCGCAGGTTACGATAGCCAGACTCTTGTCTTCTCCGGGGATGAACTTGTTGCGGGGATCGTTCAGGGCATCGTTCTCGAAGTCCACCTGATCCTTGATGAGCTGCTCGTTGCGGACTTTGGAGTTGGCCGGGAGCAGTACCCACTGGCGGGGATTCTCGGGATATGATATCGGCTTCTGGGCCAGTACGTCCTCCCTGGCCTCCACCTCGGCCCTGGAGTGGGCCATACGGGTGGTGATGCGGAGCAGAACGGGGATCCTGCGTTTCTCGGAGAACTCAAATGCGTCGCGTACCATGTCGTAGGCCTCCTGCTGTGACGAGGGCTCGAAGACAGGTATCATCGCGAACTTGCCGTAGAAACGGGAGTCCTGCTCGTTCTGGGACGAGTGCATGGACGGGTCGTCCGCGGCCACTACCACCAGACCTCCGTTGGTTCCGGTCATGGCAGAGTTGACAAAAGCGTCGGCGGCTACGTTCATGCCGACATGTTTCATGCAGACAAGGGCGCGTTTGCCCATGTAGGACATACCGAGGGCCGCTTCCATAGCGGTCTTCTCGTTGGTGCACCATTTGCAGAAGATGCGTTCAGATGCCGGGTCGGCTTTCTGACGGTTCTGGATGTATTCGGTAATCTCCGTAGACGGAGTGCCGGGATAGGCATAGACTCCGGAAATTCCTGAATGTATAGCCGCCAGGGCTATGGCTTCATCGCCAAGTAACAGTAATTTCATAAAACTTTATGTTATCTATCAATTTTTAAGGAAAATCTCACTAAAGTTTCAAAATTATAATGAATAATCGTAAAAGGCAAAATTTTTTCCTCTAAATTATCTAAAGTCATTGAAAATGTCTATGTTTGTCCCCAATTTTACTGACCATGAAAGTAATAAGCACAGTGGCGGAATTTGATGCCGCCCGCAAATTATTGGAAGACAAAACGGTAGGTTTCGTGCCTACCATGGGGGCCCTTCATGAGGGTCATGCATCGCTTATCCGCAGGGCCGTGTCGGAGTGCGGAGCGGTCGTAGTTTCCGACTTTGTAAATCCCACGCAGTTCAACAATAAGACCGATTTCGAGACCTACCCCCGCAGACTGGAGGATGACGCAGCATTCATAGAGCCTATGGGTGTCTCTGTTCTGTTCGCTCCTACGGTGGAGGAAATGTATCCCGAGGGAACTGACTATAATAAGAAGGTGTTTGACCTAGGCGGTCTGGACCGGTACGGAGAGGGACCGCGCAGACCCGGACACTTCAACGGCATGGCGCAGGTGGTTACAAGACTTTTCGACATAGTGCGTCCGGACAGGGCTTATTTCGGAGAGAAGGACTTCCAGCAGCTGGCCATCGTGGAGTATTTTGTGAAGGCTCTCGGATACAATATTGAGATAGTGCGCTGCCCCATAGCAAGGGGAGCGGACGGACTGGCGCTCAGTTCGCGCAACAAGCTTCTGACTCCCGGACAGCGGGAGGCGGCTCCGCATATTTACCGTTCAATACTGAAGGCCAGGGATATGGTCGGCAAGATGCCCGTGGCCGAGGCCATAAAGGCTGTGGTGTCGCTGATTGACGCGGACAACCGGCTCAGGACCGAATATGTGGAAATAATAAATTCATTAACTTTGCGCCCTGTTACGGACTGGAATGAAGCGGAGCACCTGCGGCTGACATGCGCGGTGTATGCCGGTCAGGTCCGTCTGATTGACAACATAGAGTTGAGATAGAATGTTTATCGAGGTTATCAAATCCAAAATCCACAGGGTGACGGTTACCCGTGCCAATCTGGACTACATCGGCAGCATCACTGTGGACAGGGCTCTGATGCGGGCCTCCGGCCTCTTCGAGGGCGAGAAGGTCTCGGTGGTCAATGTCACCAATGGCAACCGGGTGGAGACATACGTCATCCCTGGCGAGGAAGGCAGCGGAGCCATAGAACTGAACGGTGCTGCGGCCCATCTGTTCTCGGCAGGTGATATAGTGATCATAATGTCTTATGCGATAGTGACTCCGGAAGAGGCCGCGGACTTCCGTCCCAAAGTCGTATTCCCGGATACAAGGACAAACCGGCTTGTCAAGTGAGCGGTGTCCGGTCCAAGATAAAGAAAGTCCTTCAGTGGACCCTGATGCTGGCACTTGCAGCAGTGCTGCTGTATTTCGCGTTCCGCGGAGTGAAATGGGAGGATTTTATCTCGGGAGTCCGGAACTGTAATTTCGCCTGGATTCTGGTGTCGATGCTGGCCAGTATCCTGGCGTTTGTGATAAGAGGACTCAGATGGAGGCTTGTCATGCTGCCGCTTAACCCGGCTATAACCCGCAGGGAAGCCTACGACGGTGTGACAATAGCGTATCTGACCAATTTCGCCCTGCCTCGTGCCGGTGAACTTGCCAGGTGCGGGGTTATCTCCGCTACGGGAAAGACCTCTTTCGAATCGGTGCTCGGCACTGTGGTGCTGGAGCGCAGCTGGGATATGGTGACATATCTGATAATCCTCTTTGTCGTCCTGCTGGCAGGAGAAAGCTCGTTCGGGCAGTTCGTGTCCGACGAGGTGTGGCAGCCTGCGGTCGATTCGATGCCGTTTGATATCCTCTGGCTGATAGGAGGCATTGCAGCCTTGTGCGTGGGGGCCTGCGTCCTGATATTCTGCTACAGGAAGCGTCTGAGCAGGTATAAATTTTTCGCCAAGCTGTTCTCCCTGGCCAAGGGGCTGATAGGAGGTCTGACAGCCGGCCTGAAGATGAGGGGGAAGTGGAGATTCCTGCTATATACCCTGCTGCTGTGGCTGTGTTATTGGATTATGAGTTATTCGACCATCCTGGCCATACCTCAGGTGGCCGGACTCAACTGGGTGGATGCCCTTTTCCTGATGGTGGTCGGCAGTCTCGGATGGATAGTGCCGGTGCAGGGCGGTATAGGCGCGTATCATTTCATCCTGTCCCTGGCCATGTCTTCCATATATTCCATCCCCAGAACTTCGGGCGTGATATTTGCAACTATCTCACATGAGAGCCAGGCCCTGACCATGCTGCTGTGCGGAGCGGTGTCCCTGACAGCCATATATACGGCCAGGCGTAGAAAAGAAAAACTGAAACAGTAAGATAGATTACGATGAAACTGAGAATTTCTGTTATGATATTGCTGGCCATGATGACAGTCGTCGATTCAATGGCACAGATCAGTCGTGTCAGGGACTCGGAATACTTTCCACGCAGTGAGATATACCTGCAGTACGGCACGCCTTCAGTAGTGGAACTTGCAACAAAGCTGAATTCCCGGTTCAGCTCGGAAGGTTATCGGGGAGACTCGCGCAATCAAAAGTTTTCCGGCATAGCCGCTGTCGGTTACAATTTCTTTGTTCATCCGAGAGTGTCGGTGGGTTTGGATTTCGGATACGGTTACGGCAGCGCCGATATGTATATAACCGATTCGGAAAGTATGCCCTTAGAGGCGCCAATATTTGTCTGCCGTTCAACTGTCAACAGTTATTCAGCCCATGTGTCTGCCTCGTATACTTATTGGCAGCAAGGTCCGATGGAATGCTCCGGCTCTCTTTATCTTGGTGTAACTTATCAGGATGAGTCAATAGTGCGGGGCAATGAGGATTATTTCATCCCCGAGGCCAACGACAGGCTGCGGTTCTCTTACCACATCACGGCCGTAAAGTTCCGTTACGGGGAGACGTTCGGCGGGTTTGCCGAGCTCGGCTTCGGCTACAGGGGACTGGTCAACGTCGGTCTGTCCATCAAGATCTGAGACATCCCGGTATCTTACTGGAAGAGTCCGAACAGGCGGGCGTCTATCTGGTCGCAGATCTGGCTGAAATCCTCTTTCCTGTCCTCGAACCGGCAGGTGTCCACGTCTACTATCAGTAACTCGCCCTTATAGTCGGCTATCCACTTCTCGTACCGGTCGTTCAGACCGCTGAGGTAGTCGATGCGGATGCTGTTCTCGTACTCACGGCCGCGTTTCTGAATCTGCGCCACCAGATTGGGGATGGACGACCGCAGGTAGATGAGCAGGTCAGGATATCCGACCATGCGCTGCATCAGTTCAAACAGGGATGAATAGTTCTCGAAGTCCCGGGTGTCCATCAGCCCCATGTCGTGCAGGTTGGGAGCGAATATCATGGCGTCCTCGTAGATGGTGCGGTCCTGTATCACGTTCTTGCCTGAGTTCTGGAACTCCACGATGTCCTTGAGCCTCTTGTTGAGGAAGTACACCTGCAGGTTGAATGACCACCGCTGCATGTCGTTGTAAAAGTCCACAAGATAAGGATTGAAGTCCACCGACTCATAGTGAGGCTCCCAGCCGTAATGTCTGGCCAGCAGCCCTGTCAGGGTGGTCTTGCCGCTGCCTATGTTGCCTGCTACCGCTATGTGCATATTCTATTGACTTAATCTTTGTGCAAAAGTAAGGAAATTATTGTGAAATC
>CALVDI010000054.1 GCA_944326225.1 uncultured Bacteroidales bacterium
GGCCACATCCAGTTGTCTGTGTCGCCGCCGAACTTGCCTATGGACGAGGGAGGAGCTCCCACCAGGCGCACGTCTGAATACTCCCGGTAGACGAACATGTAGTACCTGTTGCCGTAGAACAGGGACTCCACGGAAGCCCTCAGTCCGCCTCCGGCCTCAACTGCCTTCTCTATCAGACGGTCGGCGTTGGCCTCAATAAGTTCCGTCCGCTCCTCCTCGGTCATCCCGGACTCATAACCGTCCAGCACCTGCTCAGTCACGTCCTCCATATACTCCAGAAAGCTGACGGTCAGGCCCGGATTGGGCAGTTCTTCCTCACGTGTCATGGCCCAGAAGCCGTCGCGGAGATAATCGTGCTCCACGGAACTGTGCTGCTGTATCTGGGCATAGCCGCAGTGATGGTTGGTAATCAGCAGTCCCTCCGGGGAAATAAGCTCTCCAGTACAGCCTCTGCCGAAAAGCACGACAGCATCCTTCAGGGATGCCTGATTAATGCTGTAAATATCCTCGGCCGAAAGCTCGAAACCCTTGGCCTGCATGTCCTCTATCCTCTCGGAGATGAGGGACGGAAGCCACATTCCCTCATCCGCGACAGCCGTGCCGCTGATGAGGGAAAGTGCAAATATCATAATATGTCTTCTGTTCATATCATTCTGTTACTGAAAGTCAGCCATGTCATCCTCGGTGAAGCCGGCGATATAGTCATACCTCTCCTGGTTCCAGGCTCTGGCCTTGCCGATGTAGACGCGGGCCGACTTGGTGAAGTCGGAGCACCTCTGGGCATCCAGCAGCAGCAGCCAGCCCATGATGATATGACCGGCCATCTCCACCAGACGGCGGGCATGGAAATCCACATAGTCATTGTCATGTCCGTGAACGAGAGCACAGGCCTGCTCGTACTGAGCGGTCATGTCCACCAGAGTCTTCTTGAGCACAGCGAACTCGGGAGCCACCTCCTCGGCCTCGTACTCACGTATCTTAGCCAGATATGCGCCGGTGGTCACATAGCGTATGGCAGCCACAGTCTGCAGCTGGGACGTACCCTCATATATAGTGGTGATCCTGGCATCGCGGTAGATACGCTCCACGGGATACTCCTTCATATAGCCGGAACCTCCGTGAATCTGAATCGCATCATAGGCATTCTGGTTGCAGTACTCGCTGGACATCATCTTGAGCACAGGGGTGAACATATCGGCATAACGCTGATACTTCTTCATCTCCTGACGCTCCTCGGGAGTCAGCTTGCGGGTCTCTGCGATGAAGCCGTAAGACTTGTATATATCCACGAAACGTGTGGTCTCGTACAGAATGGCGCGGGAAGCCTGGAGCTTGGCCTTCATCACGGCCAGCATCTCGTACACAGCCGGGAACTCTATGATAGCCTTGCCGAACTGACGGCGCTCGCAGGCGTACTTGTAAGCCTCGCGGTAAGCGGCCTCGGATATACCTGTGGACTGTGCACCGACACCTAGACGGGCACCGTTCATCAGGGACATCACGTACTTGATCAGTCCCATGCGGCGTTCGCCGATAAGCTTGGCAGGAGCATTCTTGAATACCAGCTCGCAAGTCGGAGAGCCCTTGATACCGAGCTTGTTCTCAATCCTGCGGACTGTCACTCCGCCCCATTTCTGGTCGTGTACAAAGTAGGACAGACCGCGGCCGTCGCGGGTACCTTCCTCCGAGCGGGCCAGCACGAGCTTGATCTGGGCATCGCCGTTGGTGATGAATCTCTTCACGCCATTGAGCATCCACATGCCCTTCTCCTCGCACCACTCGGCCTTGAGCATGGCGGCCTGAAGGTCTGAGCCGGCATCGGGCTCAGTCAGGTCCATGGAGCAAGTGTCTCCCTGAGGAATACGGGGCAGGAACTCGGCCTTGATCTCATCCGAGGCAAACTCGTGAATGGTCTCGGCGCAGTCCTGAAGGCCCCAGATGTTTGCAAATCCGGCATCGGCCCTGGACACCAGTTCCTCCGCCATCACATAAGGTACGAGGGAGAAATTGAGTCCACCGTACTGACGGGGCAGGGACATGCCGTACATACCGGCCTGGGTGAGCACCCTCTGGTTCTCTGCAGTACCGGCTGCGTAGGTAACGCGGCCGTTCTCACAGACAGGACCGTCGTGGTCCACCTGCTCGGCATTGGCGGCGATGGTGTCGGCGCAGATCTCGCCCATGACCTCCATCACCTTATCGTATGAGTCGATGGCATCCTCCACACTGCAGGGGGCATAGTCATAGACTCCGCTGTCCTTGAAATCCTGTTCCTTCAGCTCCACGATTTTCTTCATCAACGGATGAGAGAGCTGGAACTTCAAATCACTGTTGTCTGTATAAAAATTTGCCATGACTCTATTTGCTGTTTTGTTTGTAGAACTTGATGAGTTTGGGAATCACCACATTGAGGTCTCCCACGATAGCATAGTCGGCTATCTTGTGGATAGGAGCCTCCGGATCGCTGTTGATGGAGATAATCATAGATGACTGGTCCATACCGGCGGTATGCTGTATCTGTCCGGATATACCGCATGAGATGAACAGTTTGGGACGTACTGTAACTCCGGTCTGGCCGATCTGGCGGGCATGGTCCGCAAAGCCTGCGTCCACAGCGGCACGGGATGCTCCCACCTCTCCGCCAAGAGTCCTGGCCAGTTCGAATATCAGGTCGAAATTCTCCTTGCTGCCTACTCCGAATCCTCCGGCCACGATAATCTGGGCGCCCTTGATGTCTATCTTCCTCTCCTCAATCTCCCGGGCAACTATCTCCACTGTCAGATCACTGTCCTTAACGATGGATGCGACGTCTATCTCGGAAATCCTGCCGGCCACGGGAGACGCTAAAGGAGCCTTCTTCATCACACCCTCGCGGACAGTGGCCATCTGAGGCCTGTGCTCGGGATTGACGATAGTGGCTATGATGTTGCCTCCGAATGCAGGGCGGATCTGGTACAGAAGGTTGTGGTACTGCTTCTCCTTGTCCTGATGATCACCGATTTCCAGTGCGGTGCAGTCTGCGGTCAGACCGCTGTGCAGGGCACTTGACACCCTGGGTGCAAGGTCACGGCCCACGGAAGTGGCTCCGAAAAGGGCTATCTGGGGTTTCTCCCTGCGGAAAAGGTCAATGATGATGGCGGCATAAGGCAATGTACGGAAATACTCCAGTCTCGGGTCTTCCGCCAGATGCACGGTCTTTGCGCCGTAAGCATAAAGTTCATCAGCCAGCCCCCTGACATTGTACCCGATAAGAAGGGCCTCCACATCACAGGAAAGCACTGCCGCAAGGTCGCGGGCCTTGGTCAACAGTTCGAGACTCACGTCACAGAGATGTCCTCCGTCTGTCTCGCAATATACTATAATGTTGTTCATGTTCCTTCGTTTTAACAGATTAACCGATTGTATGACTTGATATCAGCTCTTTAACGAGTCCCTCGATGTCGGCATCGGAGTCTGTAAGAGTCCGTGACTCCTTGGCCTGAAGGATGATGTTCTCAATCTTCTTTACCTTCGTAGGAGAGCCGGCCAGACCGTAACTCTTCTCATCCCCGCCTATCTCGGCAAATCCCCATTCTGGAATCTGAAGATGAGCGGTACACTTGCCGGAAGCAGCGTACTCGGAGCCGGACGCCTGCTCCTCGGATACCGTACGCGCACTCTTGTAGCGCATAAGCTGCTTAGCGTTGCGGGGCCTGCAGGGCGCGGCCGAACCGGTTACAGTGATCAGTACAGGAAGAGGTGAGGACACCACCTCAATACCTCTTTCCAGCCTCCGTCTGACAGTTACACGGCTGTTGTCTATATACAATACTTCCTCTGCGTAAGTAATCTGAGGCCAGTCCAGTTTCTCTGCCACCTGAGGGCCTACCTGGGCGGTATCACCGTCGATAGCCTGACGGCCGGCGATAATCATGTCCGGAGCGATCTTGCGGACTGCCTGGGACAGAGCGTATGATGTAGCGAGAGTGTCTGCACCGGCAAACTTCCTGTCTGTCAGAAGCACACCTCCGTCAGCACCTCTAAATAGGCCCTCGCGGATGATGTCGGCAGCCCTTCCGGGTCCCATTGTGAGCAGATATACCTCCACGTCCTTCAGACGATCCTTGATTCTGAGAGCCTGCTCAAGGGCGTTCATGTCCTCCGGATTGAAGATAGCAGGTAATGCGGAGCGGTTGACGGTTCCGTCTTCTTTCATCGCATCCTTTCCTACATTTCTGGTGTCCGGCACCTGCTTGGCCAGGACAACGATTTTCAACTTGTCGTTCATTAGGTTTAATACATTTATCCGGGCAAAGTTAGAAATTATTTCTGTAGTTCCAAGGCCTTGTGGATGGCGGCGGCAGCCCGGCGGCCAGCCCCCATGGCCAGAATCACGGTTGCGGCACCTGTTACGGCATCGCCTCCGGCATATACCATAGGACGCGTGGTCATGCCGCTCTCATCAGCCACTATACAGCCTTTTTTATTGATCTCTATTCCATGCGTCGAGCGTGGAAGCATCGGATTGGGAGACGTCCCAAGAGCCATGATGACCGTATCTGCCTCTATGTCGAACTCCGAGCCCTTGACTTCCACCGGTGAGCGTCTGCCTGACTCATCCGGATCTCCGAGCTCCATACGGATGCAGCGTATTCCGCGCACCCAACCCCTATCGTCTCCAAGTATCTCCACAGGGTTTGTAAGCATTCTGAACTCTATGCCTTCCTCCTTTGCATGATGCACCTCCTCGCGCCTTGCCGGCAATTCATTCTCTGTGCGGCGATATACTATTGTCACCTGCGAGCCCAGACGCAAGGCCGTACGGGCCGCGTCCATGGCCACATTACCGCCACCGACCACCACTACATGCTTTCCTGAGAACACCGGTGTATCATAATCAGGATCATAGCCGTGCATGAGATTGTTACGCGTCAGGAACTCATTGGCCGAAGACACCCCATTGAGATTCTCTCCGGGAATGCCCATGAATCTGGGCAGTCCGGCTCCCGAACCTATAAACATGGCCTTGAAACCCTCCTTGTCGAAAAGCTCGTCCACGGTCACTGTCCTGCCCACAACCACGTCTGTCTCTATCTTGACTCCCAACTTACGAAGATTGTCCACTTCATGCTCCACCACTTTCTGCTTGGGCAGACGGAATTCAGGGATACCGTACTGAAGCACACCTCCTGCCTTATGCAGGGCCTCGAATACGGTCACGTCGTAGCCCCACTTTGCCAGATCAGAAGCACAGGCCAGACCAGACGGGCCACTGCCTATCACTGCCACTTTTATACCATTGGACGGAGCCTTGTCCAGAAAGACCTTGCCGCTTTCCCGACTCCAGTCCGCCACGAAACGCTCCAGTTTCCCTATAGCCACCGGCTCTCCCTTGACTCCCAGCACACAAGAGCCCTCGCACTGAGTCTCCTGGGGGCAGACACGGCCGCATACCGCCGGCAGAGAGCTGTCCTGAGCGATGACGCCAGCCGCTCCGTCAAAATCATGCGCCACTATCCTCGCGATAAAGTCAGGTATCTTGATGGAAACCGGACATGCCGCCATACAGCGCGGGTTCTTACAATGCAGGCAGCGGGAAGCCTCCAGCAGAGCTTCCTCCTCGTTGTATCCATAGCACACTTCATCAAAATTGTGCGCTCTCACTGCCGGGTCCTGTTCCCTTACCGGCACTCTTGGTATCTTGTTCGCCATTACTTGTTCCTCCCTTTTTAATGCAGACCTATATTACATTTGTGATCCTCTTCCCTCTCTATGTCACGGTACATGCCCTGACGCCTCATGGCCTCGTCGAAGTCCACGTCGTATGCGTTGAACTCAGGACCGTCAACACAGGCGAATTTTGTCCTGCCGGCAATCGTCACGCGACAGGCTCCGCACATACCGGTACCGTCCACCATGAGGGTATTGAGACTGACAACTAGCGGCAGGTTATACTCCTTGGCCTTGAGGGTAGCGAACTTCATCATGATCATAGGCCCTATGGACACGGCCTGGTCATATCTCTCCCCGCCTCCGAGCAGACGGTCCATGACTGCGGTAACGACACCCTTCTCCCCCGCAGAGCCGTCATCCGTACAGATATACAGATGATCGCACACCGCTTTCATCTCATCCTCCATGATGATGAGGTCCTTGTTGCGCGCGCCTATGATTACGTCCACATAAGCGCCTGCATTGTGCAGGTACTTCGCCTGCGGATAGACCGGAGCCGTACCGAGACCGCCGGCTATGAACAGCCAGCGAGTGCCCGCAAGCTCCTGGGGTGTACTGTGTACAAACTCTGAGGGCTGGCCGAGAGGACCTACCACATCGGCGAATGACTCGCCTTCCTCATAATGGCATATCTTCTTAGTCGAGGCGCCTACCTCCTGGGTAACGATGGTCACACTTCCTTTTTCCGTATCATAATCGCAGATAGTCAACGGTATCCGTTCACTTTTCTCCCCGGCCCTCACGATGAGGAACTGTCCGGGACGCGCGGAGTGCGCGATACGCGGCGCCTCCAC
>CALVDI010000055.1 GCA_944326225.1 uncultured Bacteroidales bacterium
CAGGCCGTCGGCTATGCTTTGTGCATTCAGGAATGTAGAAGGAGTATAGATGTCGCTGATGACCGGATTGATGTCGTTCAGGTTGTAGTAGAAACGGAGGGAATTGTAGTCACGGGTCTTGTCCTTGTAGGCGGCTCCGAAGATGAGCCTGCTCTTCTCGCCGAAGCTGAACGTGGGCTTGACCTCAGCCACGACTTCCTGCTCCGAGAGCTCTCCGTAGTAGCGCATGGTCTCCTGGCGGTTGAGTTTGAACAGGGACAGGGAGCCGTCCTCGCCCTTGCGGTACATCACCTGGCGGCGGTCAGGTTCATTGCTGGCGGTCATGCCGTAGGAGACTTTCCAGTCCAGCAGCCAGCTCTTGGCCAGGGTGTTTGAACCGCCCAACTGAGTGTTCCACAGGGAGTACGAGTGAGCTATGGAGTTGCTTCCGAGAAGCTGGTTGTCCTCGGCGTCGTATCCGTCGCGGAGCTTGTAGTCCTCCATGGCGTTCTTGGCGTACAGCGTGGTAAAGCCTATCTTGTCGCCGTTCTCGAACAGATAGTTGAGGCTCAGAAGGCCGGTAACGTCCAGACTGTGCTCGTATCCGTTGTAGTGGAACTCGTCCATATGCTGGCCCTGAGTATTGATGTTGGTGATGTATGCGTCGTAGATGTTCTGGCTTCCGCTGGAGATGGACGCCGATGCCAGCAGGCTCAGCTCGTCACCGTTGCGGAGCTGGAATGTGCGACCTCCCGATACCGAGCCGGAGATGTCGGGGATGGCCATCGACTTGCTGATGTCAAATGTGGTTCCGAACGGGTCGTTCTTTACGATGTAGGTTCTGAAGTCGGGCAGGCTCATGTTTCTGACGTTGTCCGGGATATTGTTGTCGTGCAGCAGCCAGCCCTTTCTGTTGGGACGGTATGTGTCTGTAAATGTAGTGCCGATGGTTCCGTTCAGACCGAGGGATACCGAGATGAAGCTCTTTCCGACATTTTCCTTGGTGGCGATGTCGATATGGGCACCTGAGTAGTCGGCGAAACTGGTGGCGGTGTACACTTTGGTCACCGTTATGTTCTGCAGTACCGAGCTGGAGAATATATCCAGAGGTATGAGCTTGTTGTCGGGATTGGGTGAGGCTACGGGCAGCCCGTTCAGGGTGGTCAGGCTGTACCGGTCGCCCAGTCCGCGGACGAAGAGCTGGCCGGAGTTGTTGAATGATATGCCGCTCATGGTCTCCACGGCCTCGGCCACATTGGACAGGCCTTTCGTCCGTATCTCGGCCGCACCGATATTCTCAACGGCCTGTGCGGACACCTTGCGGTCATTGATCAGGGCCATCGTGGATTCGGGATTCTTTCTGGCCACCACCACGACGCTTTCCAGTGCCTCGGCCTCGGTCTGCATCTCGAAATCCATGACCAGTTCCTCCCCTTTTTTGAGTTTGAAGGCATCGGACATCACGTCGCTGTAGCCTATCATATGGAGAGTGAGCACACCCTCGATTCCTTCAGGAATCTCAAGGATGTAGCTCCCGTCGGCCCAGGTCTGGGTGCCTTCCCTGTGTCCGGCTCCATCAGTGATGCCTTCAAAGATAAGCACTACGCCGGGCAACGGCTCCGATGTGGCGGCGTCCTTTACGACGCCTTTGACAGTCTGTGCGTCCGCTGTCCATGTATGTAGGGCAATGAACGGTACGATAAGGAAAAATACTGCTTTTAGAAATCTGGTATTCATATTGTCCTGCTTTTCCGGCGGCAAAAGTATCGGGACGATATGTCATGGATGATACGCGGTAGTTAAAATGCTGTTACGCGGGTTACGAACATGTTGCAGAAGTTTCATCCCTGTTACATCATCCCGTCCGCAATCTGTGGAAAATCGTTGGGAAAGTGCCCGGCTTTTGCGGGAAATCGGTTCACTTTCCTTATATTAGTGGCCAAAATGTGTGAATATGATACGTAAGCTCTTGATTGTATTGTCTTCTGTTGTGTTGCTAGTTCCTACAGGGGCTATAAGCCGGCCTGTCTCGGATGTCATTCCCAGACCTGCTGAACTGCATTATGGTCAGGGATATTTTAAGATGGATGCCGGGGATATCCTTTCCTCCGGCCGGGTGCGCCAGTCCATAGTCCGGGCCGAGCCGGAGTCCTACGTGCTCGATGTTACCATGGATTCCGTCATCATCGAGGCCGGCGACAGCGCAGGCCTTTTCTACGCCTGGCAGACTCTGAGCCAGCTGGCCGGATTCCCTTTAGGAGTAGCAGAAACAGTGCCGGGCCAGGGGTACTTTCTTCAGGCCACTGACAGTGTGCGGATTCCGTGCGTCACTGTCCGTGACCGGCCCAGATTTGCCTGGAGAGGCTATATGCAGGACGTGTCGAGGCATTTCTTCGACATGGATTTTCTCAAGAAACAGATAGACGCGATGGCGGTCCTGAAGCTCAACCGCCTGCATCTCCATCTGACCGATGCCGCCGGTTGGAGGGTGGAGATTGACCGCTATCCCCTGCTGACCTCGCTGGCTGCCTGGAGGGAGGGAGACCTGTGGAAGGACTGGTGGTTCGGAGAGCGGAAATACCTTCCCGAGGGTACTCCCGGAGCATACGGCGGATATTATACCAAGGAGCAGCTGCGGGAGCTGGTGCGGTATGCAGCTGACCGCTATGTTACGATTGTGCCGGAGATAGAGATGCCCTCGCACTCGGAGGAGGTGCTGACTGCCTATTCGGAGCTTTCCTGTACCGGCGAGCCTTATAAGCATTCGGATTTCTGCATAGGGAAAGAGGAAACATTTGAGTTTCTTGAAAACGTTCTCACGGAGATAATGGATATATTTCCGTCGCAGTACATCCATATCGGAGGAGATGAGGCGTCCAAAAAAGCCTGGGCCGAATGTCCGCTTTGCCAGGCCCGTATGAGGGAGGAAGGTCTCTCGGATGTGGATGAACTGCAAAGTTACATGATCAGACGCATAGGGACTTTCCTTGAGTCTCACGGACGGATACCTGTCGGCTGGGATGAGATCATGCAGGGAGGGGCGGACAGCGCTGCTGTGGTTATGGCCTGGAGAGGCGTAGATCAGGGCGTCCGTGCAGCTGAGGGCGGCAACAGGACAATCATGTCTCCGGGAGCGTTCTGTTATTTTGATACTTATCAGGATGATCCGTCGACGCTGCCTCCGGCGATGGGCGGATATACTCCGCTGTCCAAGGTCTATTCGTTCGAGCCGGTGCCGGAAGGTCTGGATTCAGCGGCGGCTTCCAATATTATAGGTGTGCAGGCCAATCTCTGGTGCGAATATATTCCGACAGAGGATCATGCCGAGCTGATGATATTTCCGAGGCTGTTCGCTCTGGCCGAGGTGGCATGGAGTCCTGCCGCTGATCGCGATTATGATGATTTTCACCGAAGGGCTTTGAAGCTGTGCGGGCAGATGCGGGATAAGGGGTACAATGTCTTCGATCTGGCTCATGAAGTCGGGGACCGTCCAGCCTCACAGCAGCCGGTGGAGCATCTGGCCCGGGGCTGCAAGGTCATCTACAACGCACCATATAATGCTACTTATGCCGCAGGCGGGGATTCGGCTTTAGTGGACGGACGGCACGGCGGATGGACTTACGGGGACGGCCGCTGGCAAGGCTTTATCTCGCGGGGCCGTCTGGATGTGACCGTGGATCTGGGCAGGATGACTGACGTGCGTTCTGTGGAGGCGGATTTCATACAGGTCTGCGGTCCGGAGGTCTTTCTTCCGGCCGAGGTGGTGATTTCTGCATCGGAGGACGGTTCTGAGTTCCGGGAGCTGCGGCGTATCACCCGTGAGGTGGTCCGCGATGACCGCGTCACCTTCGTTACCGACGGCTGGCATGCTGCCGATGCCTCAGTGTCTGCCCGATCAGTTTCAGACGATAATAACGGCCCTGAAATCTCCGGCCTTACTGACGGCGACTTTATCCGCGCCCGCTACATCCGCGTCCAGGCCCGCTCCGGCCAGTTCGGCGGCTGGGTCTTCACCGACGAGATAGTCGTCCGCTGATGCGGGCAACATTTCCCACCCTGTTCCTCCCCGTCATTATTGATAGATATGATTGCCACTATGCATTTTCGTTATATCTCAAGTCCTTGATTCTCTATGCATCCCATAAATTGAAAAATGTTAGAAGGACTCAAATCCTGCTAAAAAAGCTGTATTTTGACCCTTCTAACATTTTCTGAAAATGCTAATAGTAGGAGAATGTGTGGTTTAGAATGCAACTAAAATGTATAGTGACATCAAGGTGCTACGGTGCTTAAGGTGCTGAGGTGTTCAAGGCGTTCAATGTGCTCAGGGCGTTGGTGTCATGTCGTGTTGAGTGCTATGAATGCCTCGCCCGATGTGGTGTTGCGCGTGGGAGATACCCGGTGTCGTCAGGCGTGATGCCAACGGTGATGTCATGTGTGAATCCGACAGAGATTCAGCGGGTGATGTGAATGAGGACATGACATGGATACCATGAGGGCTGCGGGCAGAATCAGAATCTGACCGGCAATCTAAGGCAGCGGCGTATCTGGGCATCCGGTGCTCCGAGGTGTTGAGTGACAGATGCGAGGACTCGGTATTTTTGTCCGTTGTCCAGGCATGTATATGAGGTAATACCCATTTCGGGCAGAATAACCTGATCGATGTATCTGCATATCTCGAGGTCAGTGATGCGCGGTTGGAAAGAGCCGCGCTCATAGGCTTTCATCTCATCGAGGTATCTGGCGAACCCTGGCTCTGCGGATTGCAGTGTTACAGGGCTTTCCTCTGGGCACTTTTTCTTCTGCTCTTTCTCCCAATCTTCAGTATTCCAGCGGTTCATGCTGTTTAGAAAACTTCTTTCAGTCCGGTAAAGATGCTCTGTCCATCCTGTGTTGACAAAGTATTTCAGCGGAATGCGGCCATGCCGGTCCACGGGGTACCTCTCGTTTTTAGTACCTTTTCTGATCAGAAGCACTTTTCCGCTGTCCTGGCAATCGTCTGTATTGTCATGCCGGAAGTATGCGCTGATGGAGGAATGCATGTATCTGAAGGCGGTCTCGCAGATACCGTGGTGTATCGGATTTCTCAGAATGTAGTTGAGCAGCATTCTCTGCCTAAGGTAACCGTTGACTTGTTCGCAGTAGGTGTCGTCCTCGAACAGGGATCCGGATCTGCCGTATTTGCTGTTGAAGTAGCGGGTGTAGGCCAGTTTTATCCTTTTGATGCTCTTTCGCGGGTCTGTGCTGACTATGGCTGTGTGCGCGTGAGTGGACATGACGGAATATCCGGGAAGAATGTCATTGGAGTTGATTATCGCCAGTGCAATGCAGTTCTCGAGAGTTGTGTAATCCTGTTCGCTTCTGCATACGACTTCATTCTCCCTGGAATGTAAGACAATGTGGTAAAGTTTATCGCTCGCCTCTATCATACGCCTCTTTTGTTTCTCGCAAAGTAAGGCGAAAGAAAGGAGAAAAGCAAGAGCAAATGGTCACTATGCATTTTAGTTAGGATTGATGTGGCTGATGTTAAGGTTGTTGAGAAAATGTGAAAATGTTAGAAGGGGAGAATTTGGGGCTAAATGGGCAATTTGGGGACGTCCTAACATTTTTGCATTTTGATAAAGTGTTGAAGGATAGGGTTATGCAATATAACGAAAATGTATAGTGGCGATAATGAGAATGGGATGAGGTTCGGGGTGATGATGTGGGCTTGATGGGTGCTTTATGGCTTGTGCCGGGATGTGAGGCTGGAGTGTGTATGGAAGGATGTGGGTCATGAGTAAGCGTCAGGGGGGATGCGGAGGGCGCGCATGGCGTTGAGGACGGCCAGAACGGTGACTCCGACGTCGGCGAATACGGCCATCCACATGGTGCCGAGGCCAACTGTAGCCAGGGCAAGTATGGTTACTTTTACACCGATGGCGAACCAGATGTTCTGACGGGCGATACGGAGAGTGCGGCGTGCTATGGCGACAGCTGTGGCTATCTTGGTCGGCCTGTCGTCCATCAGCACCACATCGGCGGCCTCTATGGCGGCGTCGCTGCCAAGCCCGCCCATAGCAATGCCCACATCGGCCCGTTTGAGCACAGGCGCGTCGTTGATGCCGTCTCCTACGAAGGCCAGGCTGCGTCCGGCCGGCTTCGAGGCCAGCAGCTGTTCCAGATACGAGACCTTGTCAGCGGGCAGCAG
>CALVDI010000056.1 GCA_944326225.1 uncultured Bacteroidales bacterium
TTCAGTAATTCAGAATGGGTCCACGGAGGCTCGGCCTCACCCTACGAGTTCAAGCCCGCAAATCATCTTGCCGGAGCGTTCAGAGTGGACAATTACTCGGTAAAGGGTCTGCGGATGAGCCTGAGCGGTTATATCGGCAACAGTTTCAACAATGATATAGTGACTGAGGAGCGTTCCCGCTATGCCGGAGTAAAGGGCACGGTGATGATAGGAGCCTTCGATTTCGAGTATCAGGGACACGGACTTGTAGTCAGGGGTAATTACGATTACGGATATCTTAAAGACGCACAGTTGATAGGTGCCTGGAACAGTTCGTCCATGAACAGCACGGAGTCTCCTTACAAGCATACTCTTGTGGGGCAGGCCGCAATGGCAGGCGGGGTAGAGGCCGGTTACGACATTTTCTCTGCTGTTAACAAGCTTTCCGGGAAACAGAAATTCTATGTCTTCGGGCGGTACGAGTATTATGATTCCTATATCCCGGCTCCGGCCACTACAGATTATCCGTGGACGGACAAGCATCGTATCGCTGTGGGTATCAACTATTATCCTATCGACGAGATCGTCATAAAGGCCGAATATTCCCACCGTTTCCTGAAGAGCCAGTATATTGACGAGCCGTCGGTTTCGATAGGCATAGCCTACGCCGGATTTTTCAAATAGCAGATACATTAACAAACAAATAACGTAAAGGAAAAATGAAAAAGTTTATCTATTTCGCGGCAGCTGCATTGGTATTTGCAGGTGCCGCATCCTGTGAGCAGAACGGAGGAGAAACGGACATCACCAACCCCTACGATGAGCAGTTCGCCAAAATAGCAGACCGTTTTGTCAACGAAACTGTAATTCTTACCTATGAGGCTCTTTCTACATCAACGGCCGAGCTGGAGACTCTGCTGCAGCAGCTCAAGGAAGACAAGTCCCAGGCCACCTTGGAGGCCACCTGCGAGAAATTCCTTGAAGCCCGCGCCTGGTGGGAAAAAAGTGAGGCCTTCCTTTTCGGACCGGCCACGGATTTCGGAGTGGACCCTCATATCGACTCATGGCCTCTCGATGTGGACGCCCTCAATATGGCCCTGAGCAACACTGACCAGATCAATGCCATGAACGGAGAGGGCGGCGATCAGTTTGCCGGTGACAATCTCGGCAACACCGTTCTGGGTTTCCATGGCATCGAGTACATCCTTTTTGAGAACGGCGGTCCTAAGAATGTAGCCGATATCAATGAGCTGCATCTCATCTATGCCGCTGCAGTGGCAGGCGACCTGCGCAACCGCTGCTGGCAGATGGAACTCGGCTGGGCCGGTGAAGACGGAGTCGCTGCAGAGCGGCTGGAAAAAGTGGCTGACCAGCTTGAGCTCCCTTACACTGTCAACGGCGGTACTTCCTCATACGGAGACAATATGCTCAATGCCGGCAAGCCCGGAAGTTCCTACAGCAGCATGACCTCGGCTATGGAGGCTATTATCGACGGCTGCAAGACCATCGCCGACGAGGTGGGAACCATGAAGATAGGCAAGCCTTATTCGGGAGAGGATCCCAACTACATCGAGTCTCCCTACAGTCATAAGTCGATTCAGGACTTCTATGACAATATAATCAGCATTCAGAGCGTCTACATGGGCGGCATCGAGGGAAACCGTGACGAGGCCAATTCCCTTCACGGCTTCCTGGCAGAGCACAACAAGGCAGTGGATGATGCGGTGATGGCCGCTATAGACAATGCTCTCGCCAAGATTCAGGCCATGAAAGCTCCTTTCGTCAACAATATCAACGACCCTTCGGCCGGTGAGGCAAGCGAGGCCTGCAAGGCTCTCGACGAGGTTCTCGGCCAGGCCAAGGATGCCGTACGCAACGCAGAGTAACAGACTATGAAATTCAGATACCTTTCATTACTGGCAGCCGCAGCCATTGCCTTGACAGCCTGCCATGAAGACCCCAACGGCAAGGATCCGGACAACAACGGAACGGATCCTGATGTTAATCCCGAGATCTACGCCGGAGGTCTTCTCGGAACTACATTCAACTCATCTGCATCGGCATTTGAGGACCCTGCTCCTGCCGTAGAAAAAGCCGGTCTCACCGACCGGTTCAAATACGGCGAGTATTTCTTTGAGCGCTCCTATACCCAGACCGCCGAGCCTTTCGACGGTCTCGGTCCGCTCTACATCCGCAATTCCTGTCAGGCCTGCCACCCCGGATACGGTCACGGCAAGCGCATGGAACGCTACCGCTGGGACGACTGGGGCAACGGCTATCTGCTGGTAGTCTATGACAAGAGCAACGATGCTTATCTGTCCTCCCTCACCGGTATGCCTCAGACTGCGGCGGTGGAGCCTTTCAAGGCCCCTCTGGACGAGGACCAGATAACCATCCAGTGGCTCACATACGTGGACGAATGGGGCAACAAGTTTCCGGATGGGGAAACATACGAGCTCATCTATCCGGAAGTGACCATACCCGAGAGCGCTTTCTACGTGCCTATCCAGTCCGGCGGCAAGGACATCCCTCATTCCCAGGTGGGCGTGCGGCTTGAGACCACTATCGGAATCTACGGTACAGGTCTGCTGGACGCTATCCCCGACGATTCCCTGAAGGCCCAGTACGCAAAGGAAGAGGCGATGGGCATCCCTATCAATCCGGCATTTTTCTCCGGAGGCGAGTGGGTGAAGCAGTATTCAAACACTGTTCAGGGTGATGGCGAGCAGCATCCATTCCGCTTTACCTACGCCCTCTCCCGCGGCGCTCTGCAGGATGGTCCCGGTGCCAATGCTATCTGGAACATCACCAATGTTACCCGCAGCGACCGCCGCTACCACTATATGACCGCGGCATACGCCACTACTGCTTCCCAGGATCCCGATGTTCAGAACGGCTTCTATGCCTTCCTGGATAACTTCGAGGCAAAGTATCCCGAAGCCAAGGACAGATGGCGCACCGGTAACGTGGAGGACGATATCTACAATTTCCTGATGGCCCAGGACCTTCCCGTTGAAATGAGCGATGAAGAGTATACCGACCTGATGATCTGGCACCGCGGCCTGGCCGTACCTGCCGCACGAAACCTTGATGACGAGGATGTACAGCGCGGCCGTCAGCTTTTCCGCGAAATCGGCTGTGCCACCTGCCACCGTCCTTCATGGACTACCGGACCTGACGAGTTCAACGATCCCAATAACTTTTTCGCCCGCGGCGATACAGAGCTGCCGAAATATCCCAACCAGACTATCTGGCCTTACAGCGACTTGATCCAGCACCAGCTTTTCATGCAGAACGATATCCGCGGCGGATGGTGCCGCACGACCCCTCTCTGGGGCAGAGGCCTGTCCCTGATATGTTCGGGACACAGCGACCGCCTGCACGATGCCCGTGCCCGTAATGTGGTAGAGGCCATCATGTGGCACGGCAATGCGCAGAGTCACGCACGCCAGTCTGTAGAGAAGTTCCGCGAGTTGAGCAAGGAGGACCGCGATGCTGTTGTAAAATTCATTGAAGCCATCTAAGCAATTGGACAAGATAGTAAAATACACTGCATTCGGGGCAGCTGCAGTCCTGACTGCAATTCTGATCCTCGCTACCGTACTGGAGAAATCCTGCGGTAGCGGGGTTGTTTTTGAGTACATATACCGCTCGCCGGTATTTGCCCTGCTGTGGGTGCTGGCCGTGGCTGCATGCACTGTTACCATGGTACGCTGCGGCCATACTCTTCCCTTGGCGGTCAGCGCCATGCACCTGTCATTTGTCTTCATACTCATGGGGGCGCTCATGACATTTCTCGTGGGGGAGAAGGGGACTCTGCATCTGCGCACGGACGGAGAAACTGTAAGAACATTTGATTGTGATGACGGTAGCACCAAGGCACTGCCATTCGATGTCTCCCTGAAGGAATTTAAGATAGACTTTTACCGCGGGACAACCGCCCCTATGGATTACCGCAGCCTTATCGTCATACACGATGCCGGGCAGGAACTGGAGCGGGAGGTGTCGATGAACCGGATATGCCGTCACCATGGATACCGTTTCTACCAGGCGTCCTACGATACCGATCTGCAGGGGACGACTCTGTCAGTGAGCAGGGACACCTGGGGCATTGCATTGACCTATACCGGATTTATTTTACTGATAGGAAGCATGATACTGCATTTCTTCAATCCCTCGGGGAGTTCCCGTACTGCACTGAGGAGAGTCTCTAAAGGGATAGCTGTCTGTGCCGGAGCAATTCTGCTGGCATCCTGCTCATCGGACCGCGAAGATGTTCCCAAGACGCTTCCCAAAGACCTTGCGGAGGATTTCGGAGAGTTGTATGTCTATTACAACGACCGGGTTACCTCCATCCGGACTCTCGCCCGTGAATTCACTATGAAACTTACCGGACGCCAGTCATACAGGGGGCTCACTCCGCAGCAGGTGCTTTCCGGCTGGATGTTCTACTACGACAGCTGGAAACGGGAACCGATGATAGAGGTGAAGGGCCGCGGACGGCTGCCTCTGACGGATCTGAATCCGGAGGAGGAACTGTTTCAGGTGGTGAGTATGGCCGCTACATGGTCTATAATCAGGATTTTCCCATACGTCGGAGAGGATGGGACAGTGATGTGGTACGCATCGACGGATACGCTTCCATTTGACATGGACAGCGGAGAATGGCTTTTTGTCCGCAAGGTGTTGGGACTGGTGCGGGAAAATGTGGTTCTCGGGGACTATGACGGGGCTTCGGAAGTGCTTGCGAAGCTACGGATGTGGCAGGAGGAAAAATGCGGAGCGGACAATCTTCCCACCAATACCGTATGGCAGGCGGAGCAGCTGTACAATACCGTTGACCGTCCCAAGCCTGCGGCGATGGCGGCCCTCACCGCAGGGATTCTGCTTTTCGTTCTGACTTGTGCAGGTATGACGTCTCCGGCCTTGCGCAGAGTCTGCAGCAGGAGCGTGCGCCCCACGGCGATACTTACGGGCGTGTTCTTTCTATATCTGACCCTTCTGTTGATACTCAGATGGGTGGCTTCGGGGCACGTGCCCATGAGTAACGGATTCGAGACCATGATGATGATTGCATGGTCATCTTGTCTATTGTCTCTGGTCCTGTTCCGCAGACTGCGGGTCATACAGCCTTTCGCCATGCTGATGTGCGGTTTTGCACTACTTGTCGCATCGATAGGAGAGTCCGATCCTGGGATGACTTCGCTGATGCCGGTACTGTCCTCACCTCTGCTTTCTGTTCATGTAGCCTGTATGATGATATCCTATTCTCTCCTCGGGCTGCTGGCCCTCAACGGGGTGATGGGTATATGGGCCGGACGCGGCTTTTCTCCTGAAGCGCAGGAAGCGTCCTCATCCCTGGCGGATGTAGGCAGACTGCTGCTGTATCCGGCGCTATTTCTGCTGGTTACCGGTACTGTCATCGGTGCGGTATGGGCCAATGTATCATGGGGGCGCTACTGGGCTTGGGATCCAAAGGAGGTGTGGGCCCTGATTACGATTATCGTGTATGCGGCCGCGCTGCACTCCCGTTCCCTGAGGTTTCTTGCCGCCCCCCGGGCATTCCACTGGTACAGCGCCGCCGCATTCCTGTGCGTGCTGATTACCTACTTCGGTGTCAACTTTTTCCTCGGCGGTATGCATTCCTACGCTTAGCGGACGGATTGCTCCGTTTGGGTATTGTTCTGCAATTTCCATCCGGATGTGTTTTCCTGAATGTCCCACAGATGAGCGTAAAGCCCTTTCTTCTTAATGAGTTCGTCATGTGTTCCCTCTTCCTTTATCCGTCCATTGTCCAAGACGATTATCCGGTCGGCATCCTTGATTGTTTTGAGCCTGTGGGCAATGGCAATGACGGTGCGTCC
>CALVDI010000057.1 GCA_944326225.1 uncultured Bacteroidales bacterium
ATTCCGCGCCAGCCGCTCTTGCGGATGGTCTGCAGGGCATTGACGCTGCACCAGTCGAACTCCACGGAGCTGCCGATGCGGTAGGCACCCGATCCGAGCACGACAATGGACTTGCCGTCATGCTCGTAGGCTATGTCAGATGCAGTACCGTTGTAGGTCAGGTAGAGGTAGTTGGTCTGGGCGGGGAACTCGGCCGCGAGGGTGTCGATCTGCTTGACGACGGGCAGCACTCCGAGCTTCTTGCGGTACTCGCGCACCTTGATAACCATCTCCTCGGAGTCGATGCCATCCTTGAGGATGTGGCGTCCGATCTGGAAGTCGGAGAAGCCCTGGCGCTTGGCCTGACGCAGCAGGGGCTCGCCTAATTCCTCGAGGGAGTTAAGGGCGGAGAGCTCCGCGGCAGTGTTGATGATGTTCATCAGCTTGTCGATGAACCAGCGGTCTATCTTGGTGAGCTCGTGTATCTTCTCGGGGGTGTAGCCGTGGGTCAGGGCCTTGGATATGACAAAGATGCGGTTGTCGGTGGGCTCGCGGAGAGCCTTGTCGATGTTCTCTATTGGGATCTCCTTGTTGCCGGTGAAGCCGTGGGCTCCCTGTCCGATCATTCTCAGACCCTTCTGCAGGGCTTCCTCGAAGGTGCGGCCGATAGCCATTACCTCACCGACGCTCTTCATGCTGCTGCCGATCTCACGGGACACGCCGTGGAACTTGGAGAGGTCCCAGCGGGGAATCTTGCAGACCACGTAGTCCAGTGCGGGCTCGAAGAAGGCCGGAGTAGTCTTGGTAATGGAGTTCTTCAGCTCGAACAGGCCGTAGCCTAAGCCGAGCTTGGCGGCCACAAAGGCGAGGGGATAACCCGTAGCCTTGGAGGCCAGGGCCGAGGAGCGGCTCAGACGGGCATTGACCTCGATGACGCGGTAGTCCTCGGAGTTGGGGTCAAAGGCGAACTGCACGTTGCACTCGCCGACGATGCCCACGTGACGGACGATGCGTATCGAGAGCTCGCGGAGCAGATTGTACTCATGGTTGGTCAGGGTCTGGGAAGGAGCGACCACGATACTCTCGCCGGTATGGATTCCGAGCGGGTCGAAGTTCTCCATGTTGCAGACCGTGATGCAGTTGTCGTAGCGGTCGCGCACCACCTCGTATTCTATCTCCTTCCAGCCCTTGAGGGACTTCTCTACCAGCACTTGAGGTGAGTAGGAGAAGGCTTTCTCTCCCAACTTGATAAGTTCGTCCGGATTGTCACAGAATCCGCTGCCGAGACCGCCGAGGGCGTAGGCCGCGCGGAGAATCACCGGATAACCGAGCTCGGAGGCTGCGGCGAGGGCGTCCTCGATATTGCTGACCGCATGGCTCTTGATGGACTTGACATTGATCTCGTCGAGCCTCTTGACGAAGAGCTCGCGGTCCTCTGTGTCCATGATTGCCTGGACGGGGGTGCCGAGCACTTTCAGGCCGTATTTTTCCAGGATTCCCTCCCTGTACAGGGCCACTCCGCAGTTGAGCGCGGTCTGACCTCCGAATGCGAGGAGAATGCCCTGTGGCTGCTCCTTCTTGATGACCGCCTCCACGAAGAAGGGTGTCACGGGGAGGAAATATATCTTGTCGGCTATACCTTCCGATGTCTGGACGGTAGCGATATTGGGATTGATCAGGATAGTCTCTATGCCTTCCTCGCGCATGGCCTTGAGGGCCTGGGAGCCGGAGTAGTCGAATTCGCCGGCCTCACCGATTTTAAGGGCTCCCGAACCCAGGAGCAGGACTTTCTTTATACTGGTGTCGATCATGATGTCTACAGCATTTTAATGAATTTGTCAAAGAGGAATTCGGTATCGGTAGGACCGCTGGAGGCCTCGGGGTGGAACTGTACCGAGAAGAAACGGCCGCTCTTGTGCCGCAGGCCCTCGTTGGTGCCGTCGTTCATGTTGATGAAGAGGGGCTCCCAGTCAGCGCCGAGAGTATCTCCGTCCACCGCATAGCCGTGGTTCTGGGAGGTGACGTAGCAACGGTCAGTGCCTACGAGGCGCACGGGCTGGTTGTGGCTGCGGTGGCCGTATTTGAGCTTGAAGGTAGATGCGCCTCCGGCCTTGGCCAGCAGCTGGTTGCCCATGCAGATGCCGAAAATCGGCTTCCCGGCGGCCATGGCGGCCTGAATGTGACGGACGGCCTCGCCGCAGTACTCGGGGTTGCCGGGGCCGTTGGAGATGAACAGGCCGTCGTACTCCATGGTATTGAAATCATAGTCCCATGGCACGCGGATGACCTCGATGTCGCCGGAGCGGAGGAGGCAGCGGAGGATGTTGTTCTTGACTCCGCAGTCGAGCAGCACTACTTTCTTCCCCTCAGGGTTGCCGTAACGGATCACCTCCTTGCAGCTGACTATGGCCACCTGGTTTTCCGAGCCCGGGTCGTAAAGTGTCTCCGGTACCTCGAAACCTTCCGGCACGATGCAGCCGGGCATGGAGCCCTGCTCACGGAGAATCTTGGTGATCTCCCTCGTATCCACTCCGAAGATGCCCGGGATGCGGTACTCCTTGAGCCATTCGTCCAGGCTCTTGACCGCGCTCCAGTGGCTGTACTTGAAGGAATAGTCGGAGATGATCAGGCCCCGGACGTGAATCCGGTCGGACTCGAAGTTGACGGAGATACCGTCGGCCGTCTTCTCTTCAGGAACTCCGTAGTTGCCTACAAGAGGGTAGGTTACACATAATATCTGACCCGAGTAGGAGGGGTCGGTGAGGGACTCGGGATAGCCGACCATGGCGGTGTTGAATACCACCTCTCCGTCGGCACGGTCCTCATAACCGAAGGAAAATCCTTTGACTGCAAAGTCTTTTCCGAGATGTAATACTGCTTCTTTCATATCTAAGAATGCAAAATTAGAAAAAAATGCGATTTCTGCCTTATATTTGTGGAGTCAAAAGCAATAAAACTCACCAAGATGAAAACAATATCAGCCAGCATTGCAGTCATCGCATGTATTATCCTCTCTTTTTCAGTCTTTTCGGCAGAGGCGGCGGAAAAGGACACGGTATTCGTCATCGAGATACGGCAGGACATTGACAAGTCTTCCATGCGGAAGCTGGGCCTGGGGCTCAGGGAGGCGGAAAGGGCAGGAGCTGACTATATAATCCTGCATCTGGACACTTACGGAGGGGCTGTGGACGCGGCGGACAGTATGCGGACAGCCATTCTACATGCACCGGTGCCGGTAATCGCATTTATCGACATGCAGGCCGCCTCCGCCGGAGCCCTGATATCCATAGCATGCGATTCCATATACATGCGGAACGGCTCATCGATAGGAGCTGCAACTGTGGTCAATCAGAACGGGGAGGTGATGCCGGACAAATACCAGTCCTTCATGCGCGGGATGATGCGCTCCACCGCCGAGGCTCACGGCCGCCGCGCCGACGGCAGCTGGTTCAGGGACCCGGCCATAGCGGAGAAAATGGTGGATACGGCGGGGGTCCTGAGCTTTACTCCGGACGAGGCGATAGAGGCTGGCTACTGCGAGGGCAAGGCCGAATCCATAGATGAGGTAATATCAATTATGGAGCTGGATGACTGCGAGATAGTGCATCAGCAGTTATCGTGGATAGAGAGGTTCATTCTCATGATGCTGTCTCCGGTGTTGCAGGGAATTTTCCTGATGATGATCGTCGGGGGCATATACTTCGAGGTGCAGTCGCCCGGTCTGGGTCTGCCGTCCGTAATAGCGCTCCTGGGGGCCGTACTGTATTTTTCCCCGCTGTATATCTCCGGTCTGGCTCTCAACTGGGAGATAATACTCTTCGTTCTGGGTCTCATACTGCTTGCCGTGGAGATATTCGTCACACCCGGTTTCGGAGTGGCCGGAGTAATAGGAGCGATACTGACCCTCACCTCGCTTATTTTCGCCATGATTGACAATGACACCCTGTATTTTGAGGGGAAACTGAATCTGAGAGCGTTTCTGGAGCCGTGCGCCATAGTGCTGGTATCTACTGTCACCGCTCTGATACTGTCAATCTGGGGCGCAGCCAGGCTGTATCCCAGAAAGTCGTTCGCATATATCGCCCAGAAGACCGAGCTCAAAGGAGACGAAGGCTGGGTAGGGGTGGATACCGAGTCCATAGCCGGTCTGAAAGGAAAAGAAGTGACGGCTGCTACGGAGATGTGTCCGTCAGGTAAGGTGGAACTGGACGGACGTCAGTATGAGGCGGTTATGGAATACGGCTCTGCCAATGCCGGAGACCGCCTGAGAGTCATTCGGTCCGAGGGCGGACGTCTGTACTGCGTCCATCTTTCCTGATGATGTCCAGCAGCACGTCTATAGCCTCTTCCTGAGGCACAGAGCGCACTACGGCCTCCTTGCCCCGATAGATGGATACCTTGCCTCGTCCCTCGCCGATATAGCCGTAATCGGCGTCGGCCATCTCGCCCGGGCCATTGACGATGCAGCCCATGACCGCGATGGTCAGGCCGCGCAGATGCGATGTCCGGCGTTTTACCTCATTGAATACCGGCTCAATGTCGTACAACGTCCTTCCGCAACTGGGACAGGCGATGTACTCACACTGGGTCATGCGACGGCGCGTCGCCTGCATTATGTCCGACTTAAACTGTCCTATTTCAGCGTTGTCGGCCTCTTTATCTCCATAGATGCAACGGATATTGAAATCGTCTATTTCCTTATTGACCAGCATCGGCCCGAGTATGCACGAAGCCTTGACGATAAACTCTTCGTGGGAGGCGCAGCGGAACTCGAAAGAAGGAACTCCGTCTACTGTTCCGGTCTGATAATCCGAGGGCTTCCGAGCCGTGTTGAAGAACTCTGCTATGAGCCTTGCAGGCAGAATCTCGTTTACCGGAGGCTCGGTGAGGGAAACCCTGACCGTGTCTCCTATGCCGCGGGAGAGCAGGGTCGCCAGACCGGCCGCCGACTTGATGCGGCCCATGTCCCCGTTGCCGGCCTCGGTGACTCCGAGATGCAGGGGGAAGATGACGCCGCGCTCCTCCATCCACTGCTGAAGGAGGATATAGGCCCGGGTCATGACCGGAACGTTGCTGGCCTTGAGTGAGAGCACCACATTGTAGAAATCCTCGTCGATGCACATCTGTACCCACTCTGACATGGCTTCTTGCATTCCTTTAGGTGTATTGCCGTAAATCTCTGTGATACGCTGACCTAACGAACCGTGATTGATGCCTATGCGGACGGCAGTCCCGTGCCTTCGGCATTCTTCCAGAAACTTGCGGAACTGGCTGCGGGCCACCTCGTGGTCCTTGGCGAAATTGCCGGGATTGATGCGGACCTTGTCGGCCACTGCGGCTGCGGCGATGGCCACCTCCGATGAGAAATGCACGTCGGCCACCAGCGGTACGTCGATACCTTCCTTCGTCAGCCTGTCTTTTATGACTGCTAGGGATTCCACCTCACGCTTGCCCTGGGTGGTCAGTCTTACCAGCCGGGCTCCGGCCAGGTACATTTCCCTGCACTGGGCCACTGCCGACTCTATGTCATTGGTGTCGCAGTTGCACATGCTCTGAAC
>CALVDI010000058.1 GCA_944326225.1 uncultured Bacteroidales bacterium
ATAAAGGGAGTCATACTGGATCTCAGGGGCAATTCGGGCGGTTTCCTGCCTACGGCCATAGACATAGCGGATGAGTTCCTGGAGAAGGATGACCTGATAGTCTATACCGAGGGCCGCAGGATTCCCAGGATGGAGGAATATGCCCGCGGCAACGGTCTGTACCGTCACGGGCCGCTGGTGGTGATGATAGACGAGAACTCGGCGTCGGCCAGTGAGATAGTCTCCGGTGCCGTGCAGGACCACGACAGGGGAATCATAGTCGGCCGCCGTTCTTTCGGCAAGGGGCTGGTACAGCAGGCTATACCCATGGAGGACGGCTCGGAGATCAGGCTGACCATCGCCCGCTATCATACGCCTTCCGGCAGAGTCATACAGTCTCCTTACGAGAACGGGAAGGCGGACGAGTATTACGGGGATTTCTATGAGAGGTACATGCGGGGAGAATCCTTCAGCCGCGACAGTATTCATTTCCCGGATTCGCTCAGGTTCAAGACTCTCAGGCTGGGACGGACTGTCTACGGTGGCGGGGGCATCATGCCGGATGTGTTCGTGCCTCAGGATACGACCGCATATTCGGCCTATTACGCCTCGCTTTTGAGGCAGGGACTGGTCATGGAGTACATGAACGGGCTGTGTGACCGGCACCGTGTGGAGTGGACGGCCAGGTACCGCAATTTTGACCGCTTCAATGAGCTCTTTGAGATAACGGACGGGATGATAGACTCCCTTGTGGCTCTTGCCGGAGAGAGAGGCATTGCTCCTGATCCGGAGGGTCTGGCACGTTCCCGGGAGGACCTGTCAGTGTATATGAAGGCCCTGGCGGCCAGCTCTA
Source organism: uncultured Bacteroidales bacterium (assembly GCA_944326225.1). Taxonomy (GTDB): domain Bacteria; phylum Bacteroidota; class Bacteroidia; order Bacteroidales; family UBA932; genus Coprenecus. The sequence goes on from CALVDI010000058.1 coordinate 833, forward strand.
TATTCTCGCGGGACTGCTTCTATCGGGTGATGAATGCGCACAGTCCTGAGTTTCAGGCGGCATTGGAGGCTTTGCGTGAGGCTTCCCTTTCCTCAAACGCCTTGTTGTAGGCCCTGGAATATGCCTTGTGCTGACTGTAGGTGGACGAGAAATTGTGTGTCCCGTCGAACTCGGGCTTAGCACAGAAGTACAGATAGTCTGACTTGGTGTAATGCAGGACAGCGTCAATGGCTGTCACCGTGGGTATCGCAATAGGCCCCGGTGGCAGTCCTTTTATTCTGTAGGTGTTGTAAGGTGAGTCGATCTGCAGGTGACGGTGCAGGAGACGGCGTATTCCCGGTTCTGTTTTCAGATGGGCGTAGATGACGGTAGGACAGGCCTGAAGCCTCATTCCGCGTCTCAGACGGTTGATATAGACTCCGGCTATGAGCGGCATCTCCCCGGTGTTGTTGGTCTCGCCTATGACTATGGACGCCAGGGTCATGACTTCGTTGCGGCTCATGCCCATGTCCTCGGCCAGGCGGTCCCGCTCTCCGCTCCAGAAGGCCTCGTACTCTTTATGGAATCTTTCGATTACGCTCCTCGGACTGGCTGTCCAGTAGAACTCATAGGTATTCGGAATGAACATGCCGATGAATGTCTCTGGCCTGAAACCCAGGGAGTCTATCAGGGCAGGATCGCCCAGTACGGCGGCGAATGCGGCCGAGTCGGCTTCGAAGTTGCGGCCCAGGAAGGCGGCCAGCCCGTCCAGAGTCTTGATGTAACCTCTCAGCGTTACTTTGGCCGGGGTCTGCCAGCTGTTGGCTATCATGCGGATGATGTACTGGTTGGACATACCGGGAGAGAGCACGTACCTGCCAGGTTCATAGTGCTTCTCCAGTTCCCGTTTGGAGGAGGCCCGCATGAGGCTCCTGTCGTTCTTGACTGCTCCGGACGAGATGATGGAATCCATCATGGCTTCATACGTCATGCTGTCGTGTACAAGCAGTACGTAATCCTGCTGTATGTTGGGCCTTTTATATGTAATATAGTAGCGCAGGCCGGCCGCAGCCACCGCTGCGGCGATTACAGCGCATACAGTGATTATGATGCTCTTTCTCATTTTGCCTATAGTCTTATCTTTGTTTGCGCAGGAAGATCTCGTCCCCTACATGCAGGATGTCTCCTTCCTTATAGCCGTTGTACTTGAACAGCCGCTTCATGCGTACTCCGTATCTCTGGGCTACATCATAGTATGTGTCCCCCTCTACGGCTATATGTATGTCCATGTGCCTCTGTGCTCTGGCCTTCTTTCTCTGCAGGTATACCACAGTGCCGGGAACCAGTTCCTTCGGCTTCCTGAGGTCATTGTACCGCAGCAGCTCTTTAGTGAACAGGTTGTACTCTTCGGCTATGCTCTCGTATGTGTCCATGCTCCCGGCCAGAATGTACGGCACTCCGTTGCGGACGTAGATGGTCCGGTTGCGGGAATATTTGTAGAGCAGGGAGTTCCGGGCCGGATTGAGTTCCATGACCTTCATGATCTCGTTGGGACTGGGCGGCAGGAGATTCCTGTTCTGCCCGGCCTTGGCGTACATCTCGCGGTCAAAGCGGTAGAGCTGGTAGTCCTCGATGATCTTGATCAGCCTCTCCGCATACTGGGGATCGGTGGCGTAACCGGCCTTTTTCAGTCCGTAGCACCATCCCTTGTAGTCGGTTATTTCCAGATCAAACAGGAATGCGTAGCGGTCCCTGTAGCGTAGGAAGTCGGAGTGGTCCTTGAAGGACTCGGAGGCGTTGCGGTATTTGCGGAAGCAGGATCTCCCCGGGTCGTCGTCCTTTTTGTAGTATGTCGGTCCCTTCCAGTCGTTGTGACACTTGATGCCGAAGTGGTTGTTGGCCTTGACGGCCAGGTCGGAGTTGCCGTCCCCTGACTCCAGACAGCCCTGCGCCAGGGTAATGCTGGCCGGTATGCCGTGGGTCCTCATCGCTTCCATGGCTGTCTCCTTGTATCTGTCTATGTATTCCTGACGGGTCAGTTTCTGCTGTCCGTAGCCGGGCATGACTGTCAGCAGAAAGATCACGGCTGCAGCCGCTCCCTTGATTTTCGTTCGGATTGCGTTGAAATTCAGTGTCTGTATCATGTCGTCAGTTCAGCTGTGGGCCTGAACGGACAAAAATACGAAAAAATTCTATTCATTGGAGATGGACTCGACCGGATTGCGCAGTGCGGCCCTGCGGCAGGAGACCAGCCGCTCCTTGAGGTATTTGGAGAGGCGGGTGGAGAGGCCCATCTGCCTGGCCAGGGATGTTTTCCATTTGTTGAGGCGGTTGAGGTCGCGGTCGAGGATGACGCTGGCGGCGTTGGGGGAGAGGCCGCAGCACATCAGGCAGATGAGCAGGCGGTCGTCGTCGGTCAGCCAGGGAAAGTCGTCGAAGAGTCCGCTGAGAAAGCCGGGGTAGGAGGTCTCGATGAGGACGCAGATCTGCTCCAGTGCCTCGTGGCCGGTGAGTCCGGTCTGAAGGGTTTCCTTGAGTCTGCGGCTGAGGGTCGCGGGGCTGGATGCACTCTCATAGTGGACGTTGGCTGTCTCGTCGATTAGCATCAGCAGCCGCTCGGTGAAAGCGGTAAGTCTGCCCTGGCCGTCCTGAGCGCGTTCCAGCAGCATCCTGGCCATGGCCCTGCTCTCCTTCAGTTCAGCCCCGAGGCTCTCAATCTCGTGCTTCTGTTCCCGTATGGTGCTGCTTTGCTCCTGAATGGTGCTGTCCTGCTCCATTATCGTACCGTTCTGCTCCTCGATAACGTCCTTCTGCTTCCATGTGTCCCCCTCCAGGTCCCTGGAAATGCCGTAGAACATCGAAGTCTTCCGCCGCTCCTTCCTCAGTTTGATGCGGCTGTCCAGCAGCGCAATCAGAGCCGCCGACAGCCCCACGGCCAGTATGCAGTGTATGATAAAATCCCAATCCATAGTACAAATGTACGCAGAAGCCGGGCGCATAGCAAATTAATTTGCTCTACCGAGGTGCAACAGTACAAATGACGAAGTCAAATTTAGAAAATTCCCGGCGGAATTGTTAAATTTGTCTCGTCAAAGCAATAAATGATAAATGCCATGGCACAGAAAAGACTCACGATAGATTATCAGGAATATGCCTCGATGGCTGAGATGGAGGAGGCGGACCGCTCGCTGCTGGAAAGGGCGGTCGAGGCGACGGAAGGCTCGTATGCCCCTTATTCCAAGTACAATGTGGGAGCGGCGGTGCTCCTTTCGGACGGTACGGTGGTCACCGGGGCCAATCAGGAGAATGCGGCCTTTCCCTCGGGCCTCTGTGCCGAGCGGACCGCCCTCTTCGCGGCCCATGCGCAGTATCCCCGTTTGGCCGTAAGGGCCATTGCCATAACAGCCTGCCGCGGCGGCCGGATGGTCCCCGAGCCGGCCTGGCCCTGCGGAGCCTGCCGTCAGGTCCTCGCCGAGTCCCAGAAAAGAGCCGAGGCCTCCGTCCGTGTCATCGTGGGAGGCCTCAGCCGTATTGTCGTATTTTCCTGTGTAGAGGATATTCTGCCCTTTATCTTCAACGGCCTATAGGGAGGAGAGGTCATAGACGGCCGGATTATCATCGCTGACCGACTGGAAGATGCCATTGACCTTGCCGTCCGGGGATGCGAATATGTAAAACATAAGAGCGGGATCCCCGTCCTCGTCCATTATCCTGTAGAATGTAGAGGAACCATCGTTCATGTCGTATACCAGAAAGTACGGTCCGTGTCCGGAACTGAGGTAGAGGTATGCCTTGTCCTCTGTTATCAGAGAGCCGTTGTGTATCAGGTAATGAGCGTCCGGATGCTCTTTTGTGAACTCAAACCGCTTCATGACGTCGTACTTGATGTCGGCGGGATAGTCGCTTTGACCGAAATCGATTATCAGTGCCGGATCTATTCTGTCATTATAGGCAACGTAGATGGTGTCTGAAAACGCCTGGTTGAGGTAGATTCTGTCACCGGCATGGGATATTGGATAAGAGGATGCGTAGCCTCCTTCGGGATGTTTTGTCCTGCATGTGTCCACGATGTTCCAGTCTTCGTCGTAAATGGTGAAAAGAGGAGTCGTATATCCGGGAGTCCCGTTCCAGGTGTTCTTCACGAAGTATCTGCCTGGGATGTCAGGTGTGGCGAAGATCTTTGATATGCTCCAGTCGAGCTGCTTGATGGGTACTCCGGAGATAGGTTCATATCCTTCGGGGGTGATGAGATAGCGCAGGAGCTTTTCCTTGTTATAGAAACTGGCGACGGTCAGTGTGTCACCTGTCATGAATATTGACGACACATCCAGAAACTCACCTGGACCGCGGCCCTGATGGCTGATGTCGCAGATGTACTGTCCCTCGCTGTCGAAGTACATCAGTCTGACGGCATTTCCGCTGTTGGATTTCAGGATATAACCATGGGGAGCCTGTAAAAAATTCGTTGCATATCCGATTATGCTCTCATCGGAGTATTCCAGAACAGTCTTCTCCAGATCCGCCAGATTCAGCTCTATGACTTCCTTGCCGGTCAGGTCGGCGTCTATGACGCGGATGCCGTCGGAGGTGGTCCGGTCAGTGCAGGAAAAGATGATGGCGGCAGCCAAGATGATAGTCAGTCGTCTCATATCAGTGTGTAAGTTTAAAACACTGCAATGTACGAA
>CALVDI010000059.1 GCA_944326225.1 uncultured Bacteroidales bacterium
AGGGACGAGCTGTACATACATTTTTCGGGACACGGCCAGCAGGTGACCGATGTCAGCGGGGATGAGCCTGACGGTCTTGATGAGGCTCTGATTCCGTATGACGCTGCGATAGAGTACGGAAGAAATGGATACAAGGGACAGAATCATATTCTGGACGATGAGCTGGGAGTGTGGCTGGAGGCTTTGAGGGAGTCTGTCGGTCCCAAAGGGGTTATTGTCGTGGCTCTGGATGCGTGCCACAGCGGAGATGCCACGCGCGGGGAGGAAGATGAGCAGGAGCATGTGCGTGGTACCTCGGAGATATTCGGGATGCCGGGAGCGGCCAGGTCCGACGGAGGGCACATCGCAGCTCCGGCAGACGGACGGAAGGCGAGGAAGGCCGATGTGGACTGGGTCTGCATGAGTGCATGCAAGTCGTATCAGAGCAACTATGAGTATAAGTCAGAGTCGGGATATTACGGCCGGCTTTCGTGGGCTGTCTCCAGAGTGCTGAAGCCCGGGCTTGTATTTGAGGATTTTATCGGCGGTGTGGAAGAACTTTACGACTTAATGCCGCTTCCCGGACCGCCTCAGGACCTGGATGTGGATGTTCCGGCAAGTTACAACGGCATGCTGTTTTAAAGGGACGATGCTATGAGAAGACTGGACGACAGCAGGCTGATAGCATTGATCAGGGCTGGCGGAGATGCCGGCCTGGAAGCCATGTACCTGCACTACCGGGACGAGTTCCTGGGCTGGGGACGGAGATTTCTGAAAGCGGATGAGGACGAGCGCTCTGCGTTTGAGTCTGAGATGTCATCCGACAGCTCTCTGGCGGAGGAGGTCGGGACGCGCCGTATGGTGATAGCCTCTGTCCGGGAGTACGGCCGTATGAGAGACAGGCTGCAGTCTGTCGAGGCCGGTGTCAGAAGAGAGAGAGCCCGGAGACGCAAGGTGCTGTGGCCGCTGATATCATTTGCTGCGGCCGCCTGCCTGGCAGCATGTATATACGTGCCGATAGATGCGGCAAAGCAGAACTACAGGGCATGCGGAAACTCCGTCATACTTGCCGACGTGGTGCAGCCCTCCCGTGGAGGAGTGGACTTTGACGCTATAGTCGAGGCAATAGACAGCGGCAGATATGAAGACGCATATGCCCTGATCGCCGATATCCGCTCGGCGCCTGCACCCGAGTACGACCTGTCCCACGAGGACGTACGCGACTACCAGGAAGCCCAGTACCAGCATGAGATGCAGACCCTCGACTACCTCGAAGCCGTCGCCCTCATGAGACAGGGCAAGTTCCTGAAGGCGCACCGGGCCCTTGAGGCGTTGGCCGCCGATAACTCCTCTGGCGAGAATTCTTACTACAAGAAAGCTGCGCAGGAACTTCTTGACAAGCTGTAGCAGGGCCGTCAGTCCACTACTATGAAGCCGGCCCAGTAGTACGGGTGCTGAAACTTTTCTCTGACAGTTTTGACGGCAGCGTTAAAGGAGGCTCTTATGTTTTTGCATTCTGTGAGATGAGAGTAGAACGATGTTGTAAAAAGTGCTGTTGCGAGGTCACTTACATTCCACAGCGTCAGAATGACTGTCTGGGCTCCTGCTATCTTGAAAGCCCGTTGCAGTCCTAATACTCCATCGTAACTGGTGTCTCCCAGGCCTGACTCACAGCTTGCCAGCACCACTAGTGCTGTACTGTCAAGTTCCATTGAGGCCACATCTTTAGAGAACAGGATATCACTGTCGTCCGGACAATTCCTGTTAAACCTTAAACCTGAGTTAATCATCGAACGGTCATAGTATTCGGGGCCTGAATAGTTGGCCTGAAAATATTCCGAATTCCAGAACTCCTCATTATCCAGATAGAATCCATGTGTCGATAGATGAATGATGTCCGGACTATGACCGGATAATTCCAAGAAGGCATCTACATTTGCTTTTTCTTTCTCATACAGGACAACATTCATCCCATTCGAACTCAGGGTCGTGTCTATGGCCTGAATCTCATCAGCAACGGCTTTCAGATCAGGGGCGGAAGTCCCGAATATGGCGGCAGTGTTCATCGGACAGGCATTAGAGTCATGTGCCATTTCCAGAAAAGACGACAACCGGTGCAACTGGTATTTTTCCGATGCGGGGACTCCGTTGTCATCCGGAAGCATCTCGATATTAGTACTGTACAGGTCTTTGTCCGGAACAAAGAATATTGTGGAACCTTCCGGACATATATCTGAAATCTTACTCCAGATTCTGTTGTACATATCCCCATTTGAGTATATGTCATTGTAATCAAGGCTTTCCATGCAAATTCTGTCCGTAACGGCTGCGGCAGGAGTATCGGAGTCTTTACCTATTATGCTAAGCAGATAGTATTGATAGTATTCAACATAGGTAAAATCAATAAAATAAGCATTACCTGGATACTGTTTCAAAAGTGATTGGGCATATTCGAAAGAGAACAGCCCGTATTCTGCCTTGTACTGAGCCGGTACCAGTTCGTTATTTCGGAGGAGCAGACCTTTGTAGAACAGCAGAAGAGAAATCAGATCTTTATGCAGTACTTTACAGTCTGCACTGTTAAATCGTACTTGAGGACATAAATACTGGATATCAGAATAATAGCTGTCAAGGTAGATCTTTATGTCATAGTCCGGCATATCCCGGACATAGTAGGTCAGGAATTCAATATCTTTTTTGTAAACCGAGTATATTTTTTTTAGAGTATTGAATGCCTTGGAATAATATTCTCTGCTGTCCAGCTTTATCGTAAGATTCGCATAGGTGGAAGAAATGTTCATCAAAGCGGGGATATAGAACTCGTGTATGTTCTTATTGACGGAAGTTAATGTCCGTTCATGAAGCCTTGCATAAAAATTTGTAGTGTCCGGATGCTCAAAGAGGTCAATGATTCTTTGCGATATTCGTAACAATTGTTCGGTATTTGACATTTCATTGCAATACAGCATCATTTCGGACAATGCGGTCATATAATATGAGAAGAATAATTGGTCTTTTTTCTTGATATTTCTTTCACCGACAGTGTATTCCTCGCTGATTCTCTTGGCACGGTACGTCTGGTAATCATTTATCACATTGTGCAGATAGCTCGTATCTTTCCAGCCGGTAAGGGTCCATAACTCCAGTTCTGCACTTGCTTTCTCATCGTCATACTCCGTCCAGTCCCGGAATGCCTTTGTCCTGGATACGAGATCCACACTGTCACCTCCTGCGAAAAAACAGATGTCAATATTGTCTATATAACTGCCTGAATACTCTTTTGTCTTAAGGTAAGGCTCCATTTTCATGCACCATTCGACGGTCTCATTACCTGTAGGATCGGTGTACTGACTGATATCGCGCAGTGTCTTCATTGCCGTAAGCTTCTGATCCGGAGTCCTGGCATAACGCAGCGATGTTTCCATACATTCTGACGCCTCGTTAAGATACCCTATGTACAGATAGTAGTAAGAGTAGTACTCGTACAGTCTGCAATAATCCGGTCCCTGCGAAGTCTCATATATTGAAGCCAGGGAGTCCAGGCATGATTTCACTGCACTGTACCTTTGAGAACTCACGTAGGTGTCAATCTTTTTCCAGAGCCATTCTTCATATAACGGGTCATTTTTCCCCAACGTTACGGCAATTATGTTAAGACTGGAGTCAATCAGTTCGATTGTGTCGGGCTGCCCTTGCGGTACGATTCCCAATATGTCCAGAAAAACACCGTTCAGTTCAATATCGTGCTTAATGTCGTTTACGGATTTTTCAATGTCCTGTCCTGACAGGGACATGGGCAGGAGAACCAGTAAGGACAATGCATACATGCATGGCAGGAGATGGAGATTGACCAGTTTCATAATTGAGCCTGCTCTACCGCTTTGTATTTCTGATTCCTGCTTGTCGGGGTCTCAGGTGCGGTCATTGCCAACACACCTGCCGCCACCATCGGATTAATATAAGTCATCATAAGGTTCTTTCTGTCGCTTAAGCCCAGGTGCTCGAGAATTTCAGATGTGCTTCGAGGCTCTTTGCAGAAAACCATAATCTGCCTTATCTTCTCATCTTTCTTGTGGGGTTTTCTTATGGGGTTTTCTTGTGGGGTTTTCTTACCGGATATCCCGACAAGCATCGTAAGCACCACATAATCCGGACGTGTTTCTTCTGTCACCACCGGTACCGGCCACCCTAAGTACCGCCAGCCGCTCACGATTTTGTCCACTCCGCTTCCGGCTTTCTCAGCCCGCCCCAGCCGCATGAACATTCTCTGCAGTACCGGATTGCGGCAGATGCTTCTTCCTCCCTCAAAATACTGCTGCTTGGAAACCAGCATCATTCCCGGATTACGGAAGATCAACGCTTCTTCGGTCCGTTCCACGATGATATGGCCCATTGCATTTACATCCTCATGGATAATGCAGTTTATCAGTGCCTCCCTTACTGCGTCATGGGCCGGAGTCTCTTCCTGGCGGATGCCGTCCTTCATCATGAACGGACGTGGCAGTGACTGTATCAGGCGGTTGTACACGCGTACGTAGAACTGGTACAGGTTGGCCTCCCACATCCCGTCCGGGTAGATGCGGTTCGTCCATCTGACATTGGGATCGTCTGTGGCTATCCTTTCCCGATAATCCACGAAAAAACCAGGGTCTCCCGAATTGTTGGTGATGCTGTCGTGCTTTCCGAACATCAGTATCCCGGCTAAGGTAAAGCCTTCTTCTCCGGTTTCAAATTCAGTAGCGTAAGCTCCTATCTTTTTCAGAAATTCCATGTCGCTGATACCCACCCACGGATGAGTGGGCTGCAGGCTGGCGAATGTCTGTCGGTACTGGTGCAGTGTCTCGATGTCAATGTCGCGGGCAAAGTCGTACCCTTTGAGGATGCGTCCGTCCTGCGGGTGGCGATCGTGTTCTGCATCCGCGAACATACGCCTTATTTCCGCATCTGTACAGAGGTAGTCGCCTTCATGGTTGCGGCGGTAGGTGTTCCCGAAAGGATTGGACGTGAGGTAAACGGGACGCTGCTCGTAGCTGGCGCGGGGAATCCTGCATGTCAGGAACCAGGATCCGTCGATGACATCCATCCTTACATCTTCCTCGCGGGGCAGGCAGATACTGACCTTTTCCTTGTTGTGCGCACAGTCCCAAAAATTCTTTTTATAGCGTGTCACAGTTTCTTCCGTCAGCCCGTCCAAGGCGAGCGTGCCGTTTTTCTCCTGTATCCCGAGCACTATGATACCGCCGTCCGTATTGGCAAATGCGGAATAACTTTCCCACAGACTGGCAGGAATGCCGCCACGGGCGGATTTGAACTCCACTTCCGCCCCCCCTCGCCTTTATCCATCAAGGCATCTAATCTTTCTCTTATATCCTGCATAATGAATCTATTGAGCCGTATGCAAATATACGAATATTTCTTCCTTTGCCAGTATGCCTTTCCGCACAAGTG
>CALVDI010000060.1 GCA_944326225.1 uncultured Bacteroidales bacterium
CTGCCAAACGGAATGGTCCATACTGAAACTCTATATACAACACCTCAGCAGGAAGCCATCAAGCCATTGTTGGAGGCCCTTGAACATGACATTCTCGGGTAGGGTGACGCATTGTCAAAGTCAGGACAAATACTGATTGTGACTCTGCTGCAGATCGATATTGTTTTCCATCGCATAGTCTATACACTCCTTGAGAGTCCACAGCGAAGATGTGTCAGAGTCGGATGCCACAGCTCCGAGCCCACTGACCGGCATCAATACGGCAAGCACTGCTGCCGACATTATATAAACATATCTTTTCATCTTTTTTCCTTCTGCATTTTCCGCGAAAATATGCGCCGGATCTGCAGATGGCAATAAATTTCGACAAAACGGCTTTTTTCATCGATATCAGCCGGGAGAACAATTAACTGTCAAGAAAAAAATGCCGCATTATATTTGTTTTTCTCAATTATTATCCGTATCTTGCAACTAGTTGTTATTCATACTGCACCTATGGAAATATGAAAATCCTATGAAACACAACACTGATACATATTTATTAACCTTTAAAATCACTCAGTATGAAAAGATTCTATTTCTTATTAATGGCAGCAGGCGCATTATTCATGGCCAGCTGTGAGCAGAATCCCGTAAACGGAGACCCTCCCCAGATCTCGACTCCGGAAACAAGTATTGCCGCTCCTGGAAACGGAGGAACTGTCAACTTCGCCTACAGCATCACAAACGCGGCCGCAGACGGTGTACTGACCGCGGAAATGGCCGAATGGATGCATGACTTCACTGCAGTCAATGACACACTTGCCTCATTCTCGGCCGATCCGAATGACTCTGGAAGTGACAGGGAAGGCAAAATAACCCTGATCTACAAATATGGAGGTTCCAATACTGTAACCGCAGAGATAAACGTGACACAGACACAGGCCGGAGCCGAACCCACGCTCACATTGGGTGAAGTAGAGCCTGTTCCTGCGGAGGGTGGTCTTGTAGAACTGACATATACCATCACCGACCCGGTGGAGAACGGAGAGATCTCAGCAGCCACAGAAGCCGGCTGGATCTCTGATTTCGACTACAGCCAGAACGGAGTCATCACATTCACTGCCGCAGCCAATGATGATGTGGAAAGAAGCGAAGAAATCACCGTCACCTACGAATATGACGGCAAGACAATCGAAGCCACGGCTACAATCACACAGGAGGCAGCCGGCTCTGACCCCCTTTACGATTACGAGTACGAGTTTGACTTGCTTTCCGGCACGTACTATGGAACGGAAATGGGTATCAACGGCGAGTACAACTACTACACGTGGATATCCGACCTGCCTTTCGCTGACGGTTATACACAGCTTGGCGGAACATACTACCTCTTCGACATATTCAATGCCGACGGACCGGCAGACGCTTCCAATCCTCTTCCCACAGCCGGAACATATGTCCTTGGAGAACCCGGAGCCACAAGCGACATGACATTTACACCTGACTATTCACAGGCTCTAAGCACAACTGTCGACAATACCGTGATATTCGATGTGACCTTTACTGAAGGTACTTTGGAGATCAGCTACGAAGGGGACGTCATGACCATCGAGGCCGTCATTACAGACAACGAAGGAAAGACCCACCATGTCACCTACACAGGTACACCAGCTTACGATGATGCAACAAGCGGAGAGAATCCCGACAACCCCGATAATCCCAACGGTCTCGGCATGGATCTCGACATTCAGGCCACAACAGCGGTGGCTTCCTACGTAACCGACAACGGCAGCAGCATGCAGATCAATATACAGCTGACAGATATGCCTTTAGAGGGAAGTTCACTGATTCCTCCAGGAAGCGTACTCGTACTGGAACTGATCATGCCGTTCGATGACAGCGGAAATCCGGCTACAGGAACATACACCATAAACGAAACGAGCAATGACTTCGCGGCACTGCCTGGCTCATATATAGACTTTATGGGATATATATACTACACAGGCTGCTATGTTCAGTACACTGACGCGAACTACAGCCAGAAGATAGGTCTGATGATGGAAGGAGAAGTCCAGATAGATCCAAGCGGGAACGGATTCCTTATTTCATGTTCATTCACGGCCGATGACGGCAGTATCGTAACTTGCGAATACGACGGTCCCATTACAATTTCCGGCATCCCCGGTCCATACTCTACACTGACAGGTGACTACACTGTAGATTTTGAAGGAGCGACAGGATATGCGGAATTCTATGGCGACTACTATGGAACGGGCGGATCGAACTGGGTAATACAGATTATGCCTACCACAGGCAATGACGGATTTATGACCGAGGTCGTATGTTCAAGTACAACCTTTGCCGACGGCATCACATCCGGCATATACTCCCCTTCCAGCGAGTACTCCCTCTATCCCGGAGAGTATGCTACCGGCTATATGGCCAGCGGCAGCATCTATGGAACCAACTATCTTGGAGGTTTCGATGATATGGGCTACGTATCCCAGTTCGCACCTGCCATATCCGGAGACATGAACATAGTCCAGAACGATGACGGAACCTACACCATATCATTCGCATTCCTGGATGACAAGGGCAACACCTGGGACGGAGAATGGAGCGGCGCGATGGAAGTAGTCGATGTAAGCTACGCTCCGGCACGTACAAGCATAACGCCTTACCGTGAGAACACCCTGTCCATGGAACAAAAAGCCGGAATATACAAGAGCCTACAACCGAGAATTGCCGAACCAGCAGTCAAAAAAGCATCTCTTGTAAAAAGATAGTACTGTTCTCTAAACAGACTCATTGATTGAGGGTGTGTTTCAAAGCACACCCTTTTTTAATCAATGCTGCCAACTGTCACGGCATGATACCTGCCTGATCCGCACGGAACGTCTCGTATTCCTCTTTAGAGAAGACATAAGGCCAGGACATAATGTGCATTTCCACCGGAACAGAGTCATCATGGTACGCCGGCTGCACATGGTGCCATGGATTCAGGATAAAACCATTTCTCTCGTAGAACAGTTTCCGCCTGAAAGTCATCTCATCATCCTCTACCGGCAACTCTATCTCGAGCAGCATAGGTCTGCCGAGTCCTTTGATATAGTCCAGGACAGCCGTGCCGGTACCACCGCCCCTTCGGGAAGGATCCACCGCAAAATGCTCTCCGTACAGATAACCGTGTCCGAAGTCCCAGAATGTAAAAAAACCGTACGGCCCGTCTTCCTCCCTGTCTCCGTAAAAAGCCAGAAAATGCAGGAGTACAAATCCTAATGGAGCGCAGTTGATCTGTACTACACATGATACCAATCTGCTTGATCTCGCATACCTGCGCAGGGACCAGATATGGTTCACTGAAAAAGACAGGACGGAGTCGAGTGACCTCTATTCACTTGTGGAATTTAAGGATGGCATGGGTGTCAGAGTCCGTAATGACCGCAGCATTGAGAAGGATTATATTGAGGGAAGATATGGTGCTATACCGTTTTTACATTATTGAATATGGGAAAGAGAGAGCAGTTCAAGCTGCAAAGGCGTGAGGCGAAAGCTTTAGGGAAGCGCAGGAAGAATGTGCGGTCGAAGATTGTCCTTCCACATGCTCGCTTGTGACATGGGCAAGGGAGAAAAAGGAAGAGATTGAGCGGGCAAGCCAGCTTGAATTTGACAGGGTCTGGATGGTGTTTGATAAAGACGATAATGATGATTTTGATAAGGCAATAGGACTTGCAGGGCAATACGGTTTCCAATCTGCATGGAGCAATGAGGCATTTGAACTGTGGTTTTTGCTGCACTTTCAGTATTTGGACACAGCTGTAAGCCGTACTGCGTATATTGAGAAACTTGAGAGTAAAGTGCGCAGTCACAGAGGTTATGAATCGTTCAGGTATCAAAAAAGTTCGAGAGAAATCTATGGTATAGTTACCTCTTTGGGTGATGAGCAGGCCGCTGTATCCCATGCTAGACGTTTGAGGGCGTGGTATGGAAAAGGACAAAAATCATCAGAGTGCAATCCATGTACAACTGTTGACTGTCTGATAGAAGAATTGAGGCACCCGGAGTTGTTATTGAAGGGATTATAACGTCCCGCATCAGAAAGAGAGTATCCATCTGGCGATGTCGTCCAGCACTTCCGGGGAGATAGTGGTCTCGATGCTGCCGTATTCTGTGGGCATACCTGTGGTGCAGGGCTGGAAGAGGTGGTTGAGACCTGGGTATTCCTTGAACTTGTTGTGAGGGCCGTCGGGCAGATGTCTGCGGATGTGCTCTAAGTTGGCCGGCGGAACCTGCAGGTCGAGACTGCCGTTGAGGGCAAATACGGGGCATGTGGTTCGGGATATGTCCTGGACGGGGGTGGCTTGCAGGAAATACAGCATCCAGGGATTGTCTATCGTTTCCCAGACGGCTGCAAGATTGGCTTCGGAGCCGAACGGCATATTCTGCGCTTCGAGTGCGGTTATGAGGCTGTCCACCAGTGCCTCCGGACTGTCAGTAGCGTATCCTTCCATTTTCATTTCCAGCATGCCGGAGAGGACGCGGCTGTAGTTGTCGGATGATTCGGAGGTGAATCCCGATTTGGTGAGTATCAGGCGGTTCTGCTCCACAAGGATGCTGTCACCCCGCATTCCGGGGCCGGCCATGCTGATGATGAAATCCGCTTCCTCCGCAGCTCCCAGCATGAACACGATCTGCCCGCCCTCGCTGTGCCCCAATGCTCCTACTTTGTCGAATTCCCCGAGGCTCCGGAGGTACCTGATGCCGGCTAAGGCATCCTGCATATTGGTCTGAGTGGTGATTTCTACCGTGCCTCTTTCGGACTCTCCCATGCCGCGGTCATCGTAGCGCAGGGAGGCTATGCCGTGGCGAGCGAGCCAGTCGGCCAGTACGAGGAAGGGCTTGTGGCTGAATAGCTCCTCGTCCCGGTTCTGCGAGCCGCTGCCGGTAATCATCAGTACTGCGGGTATGTGGCCGGGTTCCGAGCTAGTGTCGTCATAACCCACAGGGTAGGTGAGGGTTCCGGCCATGACCGCTCCGTCCGCTCCGCTGGAGAACGTGACTTCCTCGCTCCGATAGGGATACGGCGGCTGCGGCTCCTGCGGCCGGTTCAGCACCGGCAGTCCCATCTGGAGAACCAGCGGAAACTGCATCCCCATCTGGGTGAAGACCCCTTGGATTTCCCCTGACGGCCTGCTGCCCTGAGGCACTTCATGCAGTACCAGCCTTCCCTGGTAAGCCGCCCCGAGCATCGGTATGGTCACCGATACGGAGTCATTGTCCAGCAGCGCGATTTCCCCCGGTATGCCCTCCGCTCCCTGGTCCGGACTGTCCATGAAGAAATAGGTCTTTCCCAGCGAATCTGTGGT
>CALVDI010000061.1 GCA_944326225.1 uncultured Bacteroidales bacterium
GAATAGGCATACTGAATGGTCAGGCCCTCCTTATCCCAGCATTTCTCCACCCAAGCCGTATCGAGGATCTGCACTCCATTCCAATTGCCCTTGTTGAGGTACAGCCGCCCTATCTTGGCAAGGTCCCTTGCACAGGTATTGATGCCTCCGTATGCCTTGGGCGAGCGGTGCTTCTCATCATCCAGACTGATATAGGCATCGTACTCCATCCCGAGCGGCTTCCAGATTTTCTCCTCCATATATTCCGCGTAACTCCGCCCGGTAGCCCGCTCTATCAGGACTCCGAGGATAGCCGTGGTCATGCTGCTGTAATAGTGACTGTCGCCCGGCTCCTCCTCAAACCTTAGATTGCGTATCTGCTTCTCCTGATTGGCCCCATAGTATAGACGGGCCATCGCAGTAAACGGGTTCGGTGCGTATGTCTCCTTGAATTTCAGACCGGCACGCATATTCAGCAGATGCTCCACAGTCAGTTTGCTGAACATAGGATCGGCATCCCTCAGCTCCGGAATATAATCCGTCACCGGATCGTGCACGCTCTTGATGTAACCTTCCCGGACCGCCACTCCGCACAGCATGGACGTCAGCGACTTGGAAACCGAGAAGATGGTCGTCACACTCGAGGTGTCCAGCCCCTTGTAATAATGCTCGAACTTTATTGTGTCGTTCTGCACAACGATGACAGATACCATTGAGGAGTGCTCCCTCATGACGGAATCCATTGTGCGGTACATCAGCGTATCCAGGCCGTCTACACGTATCCACTGTGTACGGAGTTGGTCCATAATCCGGTCCTCAGGTGCCTGCTCGGCAAAGCGCCAGACCGTATCGCCACGGTGTATCGTATCCCTCGGGAATGCATCGATATCGTAAATATCCTGCACCCCGTAGTGAACCAGCCGGTGAAGGACACAGGAGGGCAGCATCAGAACGGCCGCTGCCGCTGTCAGTAGAATCAGGAGTTTTTTCATGTCTTTAGTTGCTGAAATGTTAATACTCCATAATTATTTACAACAACCATGCCTTTTCTCACAACTTACTGGTTATCAACCATTCAGCTAATTCTCAAAACCCCACAACTGTATATTATTCACACACAAAGTGTCTAATTTTTTGAAAATTGTCAATATATGAGACCCTCCGGAAGATATCGGCTGTTCTCTCGGTAACGGTGAAAAGCAACATCTGCCGGTGCCATCTCGGCAGGAATATAAAGATGCCAATAGAGCGAGATATCCGATGAGAGAGTTTCGTCAGATGTCAAGGACGAGTTCGACGGGACAATGGTCGGAGCCGAAGACCTCATTGTGGATAGCCGCTCCCAGCAGCTTGGGCTGAAGGCGGTTGGATACGAGGAAATAGTCAATGCGCCACCCGGCGTTCTTCTCGCGGGCCTTGAAGCGGTAGGACCACCAGGAATAGACGCCCTCGGTGTCGGGATAGAAATAGCGGAACGTGTCGGTGAATCCGGCAGCGAGCAGGTCGGAGAACTTGCCGCGCTCCTGATCGGTGAATCCGGCATTCATCCTGTTGGTCTTCGGGTTCTTCAGGTCAATCTCCTTGTGGGCCACGTTGAGGTCGCCGCAGACAATCACCGGTTTGACGGCGTCCAGGCGCAGCAGGTAGGCGCGAAACTCATCCTCCCAGGTCATGCGGTAGTCCAGCCGCCGCAGTTCATCCTGCGAGTTGGGCGTATAAACCGTTACCAGATAGAACTCCGGCATCTCGAGGGTGATCACGCGGCCCTCGGTATCGTGCTCCTCCAGCCCGAGTCCGTAAGTAACCGACAACGGTTCATGGCGCGAGAATATCGCAGTTCCCGAGTAGCCCTTCTTCTGAGCGTAGTTCCAGTACGAACGGTAGCCCTCGAAGGCTATGTCCAGCTGTCCTTCCTGCATCTTGGTCTCCTGCAGGCAGAAAAAGTCCGCGTCCAGTGCCCGGAAAGAGTCCTCGAATCCCTTGCCGCAGCAGGCCCTCAGGCCGTTCACATTCCACGAGATGAATTTCATATCTTGTATTATTAATTATTTAAAACTAAGATTAACCGACACTGCCCTCAAGAGATACCTCAAGAAGTTTCTGGGCTTCTACGGCGAACTCCATGGGCAGCTTGTTGATTACCTCCTTGGTGTAGCCGCCGATGATCAGACCGACTGCATTCTCCTCTGGAATACCTCTCTGACGGCAGTAGAAGAGCTGGTCCTCGCTGATCTTGGAGGTGGTGGCCTCGTGCTCGGTGACGGCAGTAGGGTTCTGATTCTCAACTACGGGGAAGGTGTGTGCCCCGCATTTGTCGCCCAACAGAAGCGAGTCGCACTGGGAGTAGTTGCGGGCGTTCTCAGCTCCGGGCAGCACTTTCACAAGTCCGCGATAGCTGTTCTGGCTGTGGCCGGCCGAAATGCCCTTGCTGATAATGCGGCTCTGGGTGTTGCGGCCGATGTGGATCATCTTGGTGCCGGTGTCGGCCTGCTGGTAATTGTTTGTCACGGCCACGGAGTAGAACTCCGAGACGGAGTTGTCGCCTTTCAGTATGGTGCTGGGGTATTTCCAGGTAATGGCCGAGCCGGTCTCTACCTGGGTCCAGAAGAGCTTGCTGTTCACGCCCTTGCAGATGCCCCTCTTGGTGACGAAGTTGAAGATGCCGCCCCGTCCCTGTGCATCGCCGGGATACCAGTTCTGGACGGTGGAGTATTTGACCTCGGCATTGTCCAGGACGACTATTTCCACCACTGCGGCATGCAGCTGGTTCTCGTCCCTCATGGGGGCTGTGCAGCCTTCGAGGTAGCTTACGTATGACCCTTCGTCGGCTACGATGAGGGTCCTCTCGAACTGGCCGGTGCCCCTGGCGTTGATGCGGAAATAGCTGGACAGCTCCATCGGGCAGTGCACCCCCTTGGGGATGTAGCAGAAGGAGCCGTCGGAGAATACTGCGGAGTTGAGGGCTGCATAGTAGTTGTCGCCTATGGGCACCACCGATGCAAGGTATTTGCGGACCAGATCGGGATAGTCCCGGACGGCCTCGGAGAAGGAGCAGAAGATAATGCCCTTCTCGGCCAGCGACTCGCGGAAGGTGGTCTTCACCGATACGGAGTCGAATACGGCATCCACGGCGGTTCCGGCCAGTACGCTCCTCTCGTGCAGGGGAATGCCCAGCTTGTCGAAGGTGGCCATAAGTTCGGGGTCTATCTCTTTTTTCTCAGGCGCTTTTTTGGGGGCCGCGAAATAGATGATGTCCTGGAAGTCTATCTCCGGGATGTCCAGATGTGCCCACGTCGGCATTTCCATGGTCAGCCACTTGCGGTAGGCTTTCAGACGGAAGTCCAGAAGCCACTGCGGCTCGCCCTTCTTCTCCGATATCAGCCTGATGATGTCCTCGTTAAGCCCTTTTGGAATGAATTCCTGCTCCACCTGAGTCTCGAAACCGTGCTTGTACTCGGCGGAGCCTATATTTTTAAGTATGTCGTCTTTCTCGCTCATAGTCAATCCTCGCTTTCTGCAAAAGTCAGACCGCAAAGATGAGGATTTTTTCCTATCTTTGTATGGCTAACTCTAAAATACCCGATTTATGAAAAACAGAGTACTTATCATATTATCCATTCTAGTTGCGGCGTCCATCAATGCAGCCGCCCAGTACATACCACAGAATGCGACTTTATATTACAAAGCGGGCAACGTATACACCACTGATGGAGACGTCAAGTTGACGAAAGCCAACGCCTTGAACTATTTTTCATCACTTGACGATTACGAGAGCTACTGGTTGAAAGGCAAAAAACTCTTCACCGCCGGCATTGTGGTCAGTTCTATCGGAGCAGGTCTGGCTATTGGAGGCCACCTCTTTGATGTCATCAATCTCAAGTATTTTGCAGACTTTGACCCTTACATGGAAATGTATATTCCTATTCCATCGTTTGCTGGATGGATTTTTGGAGGGGCGATGCTGGTGGCAAGTATACCGCTGTATTGGGTCGGCACAGTCAAGTTGAAAAAAGCTGCTGCGACCGGATCAGCACAAAGTCCGGCATTTGAGCCTGAACTCTCCTTCGTTACCCAGTCAGGCGGCATCGGCCTTGCCGTCAACTTCTGACTTGTCAGTCAAGGTGCTGCTGGAGATATGCCTTGACAGAAGCGATGTCCTTGACTTTCTCGACTATCCTGCCGTCACTATCTATCAGGAATATACCTCCGCCTCCAATGGATAATGAATACAGGTTCCAAATGTCCTCCACACCGTCCAGGTCGTAGAGCTGGATCCACGGATAACCGTCGCTCTCTATGGCATGACGCATGTCGTCCAGAGACTCAAACTCCCGTGCCACTCCTACCACGGTGAATCCTTTGTCCTTATACTGTTCATAAACCGGAATAAGCTCCACCGAGTGCTGTCTGCACGACAGGCACCATGATGCCCAACAGTCCAGCACGGCTATCCGGCCCTCTATCAGTTCCGAAAGCGAATATCTCTCACCGTCCAGAGCCGGCGCGCTGAAATCCGGAGCCGGCATCCCTGGACGGGTCCGTTCTAAAGCCGCAAGTTCCTCAGTCGTATTGATGAACATGTCATTGCCAGGATATTTCTTTCCATATTCATCCAGCAGGTCAAGCATAGACCGGTCTATCGAGTCCACCTGGTCGCTCTTATAAAGTTGTATCTGATAGTAGATGTCGTCCTTAAGCTCCGCAAGACCGGCCAGCGTCTTATGAGTGCGCATTCTGTCAGCCCGCCACTGCGCATAATCCGAAGTACTGCTTATGCTGTCGTACACAGCTTCCCGCCGGTCATACATAGCCTCAAGAGCCGCCTCTTCCTCAGATCCTTCTTCGGGCCAGCCGTACTTGTCTCCACAATGTCCGATTCTCCAGAGATCAATCTCATAATCCATGCTGTCAACCTTCTCATGGGCTTCACGGCTCTTGTTGTAATACAGATACAGTTCCTCATTGTCCCGGCTTCCGGTCACATGCGTATTCACGACATCATACTTGCGACTGAACTGAAAATGCAGGGGAGCCCGGTCTGAAAACAGGTTGAAACACTGAAACATGTTGTCTTCGAGATCCGATTCAAAAAGCATCTCGTACTGCCTGGTGACAGAATCCTGGAACGACATGCTGAACGTCCCTTTGTCAAGGTATGCGTAGGCGACAGGCTGCTCAAAACGGAAGTCTGCACCGTCCCTGTAAATGAGCACCAGAGAGCTGTCGGGATAGAAATCAGCTCCCTCGCCGCTGACGTTGACAGTATA
>CALVDI010000062.1 GCA_944326225.1 uncultured Bacteroidales bacterium
ACTGAAGAGTAAGTACCTACGAAGATACCGACGAGCAGAGCAACTGCGAAGCCCCTGATCACCTCGCCTCCGAAGATAGCGATGGCGAGCATCACGATGAAGGTGGTACCCGATGTATTGACGGTACGGGCAAGGGTGCTGTTGATAGCGTCGTTGATATTCTGGTACAGCTCGCGTTTGGGATAGAGCTTGCGGTACTCACGGATCCTGTCAAAGATGATCACACTGTCGTTGATGGAGTAACCGATAATCGTCAGCACTGCGGCGATGAAGGTCTGGTCCACGTCGAGAGTAAACGGAAGCACTCCGGTGAACAGAGAGAAGAAGCCGACTGTCAGGATAGCGTCATGCGCTGTGGAGACAACTCCTCCGAGACCCCATGTCCAGCCCTTGAAACGGACTGCGATGTAGGCGAAGATTGCGAAGAGGGCGATGGCCACCGCTATGAGGGAGTCACGCTTCATGTCGTTCGCGATAGTAGGACCTACCTTATCGGACTGGATGATACCGTTGGGGTTCTCCAGAGTCGAGATAAACTGGTCGTATGTGATGGGGTTGACGAAGTACTCCTTCAGAGCCTCGTACAGCATGTGGTCTACGACAGCGTCAGTCTCGGTGCTCTGGTCCTCAATCATGTAGGTGGTGGTGATCTTCATCTGGCTGGCACCTCCGAACTGCTTGACCTCAACGCCCTCGCCGAATGCATCCAGGACAGATGCCCTGATGTCCTCAGCAGCCACATCCTGGTCAAAACGTACTACATAGGTACGGCCGCCCGTAAAGTCCACACCGTAGGTGAAGCCCTTGAAGATGATGGAGCCGACACTTATCAGCACCAGCACGGTGGAGATGATATAGGCGTATTTACGTATCTTGACGAAATCAATGTGGGTATGCTGCAGGAAGTCCTTGGAGAACTTGGTGTAGAACGAGATGTTCTTGCCACGGCTCAGACGGGCCTCGAAGATAAGTCTGGAGATGAATATCGATGTCAGCATGGAGGTGATGATACCGATAACCAGTGTGGTGGCGAAGCCCTGTACAGGACCGGAACCGAAGAAGAAGAGCACCAGACCGGTGATGATGGTGGTAAGGTTACCGTCGATAATCGCCGAGTAAGCATGCTTGTAACCCTCGGACACAGCCAGACGGAGAGCCTTGCCGGCACGGAGTTCCTCCTTGACACGCTCGTAGATAATCACGTTGGCGTCCACCGCCATACCGAGGGTCAGCACCAGACCGGCGATACCGGGAAGGGTGAGGACCGCTCCGAAGGAAGCGAGAGCACCGAAGAGGAAGAGCACGTTGCAAAGCAGCGCAGTATCGGCTGCAATACCTGCGCCCTTGTAGAAGATAATCATATAAAGCAGCACGCAGAGGAAGGCGATAACGAAGGATATCATACCTGCCTGGATGGACGCGCTACCGAGTGACGGACCTACGACCTGCTCCTGAACGATAGTGGCGGGAGCGGGCAGCTTACCGGAGTTGAGCACGTTGGCAAGGTCGGTAGCCTCCTCGATGGTGAAGCTGCCGGAGATTACGGAGCGGCCTCCGGTAATCTCTGTATTGACGCGGGGGAACGAGTACACCATGCCGTCAAGCACGATGGCTATGCTCCTGCCGATGTTGTCGGCTGTCAGGCGGGCCCATGTCTGGGCACCCTCGGCATTCATGGCCATGTCCACCTCAGGCTGACCGCCCATGTTGTTGTATGCTACACGTGCATCGGAAACCACTCCTCCGTCAAGGGGAGCCTTGCCGTCACGGGTATTGACCTTGATGGCGATAAGCTGATAATAGTTGCCGCCGGGATATTCGGCAGCAGGCTTGACTGTCCACATAGGAACGAGGTCAGCGGGCAGTGCCGCCTTTACCTGAGGCAGTCTGAGCCAGTTGTTGATCTTGGCCGTATCCCTGTAGTGAGCGATACCGATTACGGGACCGGGCATCAGCTGACCGTTGTACATCGAAGGATTGAGGGCATAGAAGAACGGGTTGTTCCTGGCGAAGTTGAGCTCATCGGAAGAGAGTGAGTCCTCCTGCTGCTCCAGCTCGGCCACAAGCTCGTCGGATGCAGTGCCTTCTACTGCTGCATCAACCAGGACAGTCTCTGTCTCAGGTGCAGATGTCGCTGAAGAATCCACACTGCCGGACTCCATGTCCTTGACAATAGTATTGACATCCTGCAGATAGCGGAACACCTCGGAATTCTCATAAGTTGTCCAGAACTCGAGGGAAGCCGTTCCCTGGAGGAGCTTGCGGACACGCTCGGGCTCCTTAACGCCAGGCAGTTCCACAAGTATGCGGCTGGATGTTCCGAGTCTCTGAATGTTGGGGGATGTCACTCCGAAACGGTCGATACGGTTACGCAGTACGTTGAACGAGTTGGCGACAGCACTTTCAGCCTGCTCGCGGATCACTGCGATGACCTCGTCGTTGGAACTCTGGGCATTGATTCTGTCCCTGAGGTCGATGGTACCGAATATCTGTGACAGTCTCTGACCGGGAGCCACCTCATTCCACGCCTCATGGAAAAGAGTGATGAAGTCGGTGTTTCCGCCTGATGCCGTCTCTCTCTCCTTCGCCAGAGCGAGGGCCTGCTCGAACTCAGGTGAGGTGTTGTAGTTGGACAAGGCCCTTACAAGGTCACTCAACTGAACCTCAAGCATGACGTTCATACCGCCCTTGAGGTCAAGACCCAGATTGATCTCCTTCTCCTGCACCTCTTTGTAAGTATGTCCGAGATACACTTTCTCGGCACTTACAGAGTCGATGTAATACCTGTTCCGTTCCTTTCTGATCGAGTCAAGATAATAAGCCTTATCCAGCTCCGACACCTCTGCGAAAGAGGGTTTCTGCTGCTCTGCCATGACGGCTGCCTCGGCAAACTTCTCAGCCTTGTTCTGCTGAATGACAGAAACGGCTGTGAATGAGAGCTGATACAGGCAGGCCAGAGCGATCAATACCGCCAATAGAGAAATGGCACCTTTACTTTGCATATCAATTCTTTTTTAAACTTTCTTTAAAAACAGTTTTCTAGTCTGCATAAAAATGAGGGTACAAAAGTACTATTTTTTTCTTATTTGTAAAGTATTTAGTAATTTTGTTCAACATAAATTTGAATATGAGTGCCTCATTCAGATATTGCCTCACTATTCCTGCACTGCTGCTCTTCTGCCTCCGCACATCGGGACAGGAAGCCGGCGGCACGGCTGAAAGCTATATTGAGAAAGCCGGGATATTCCACCGGAACTACCAGTTTGAAAAGGCAGTGGAATATTATACGGATGCTTTGGAACACACTGCGGATTCCATTCTCAGACTGGAGATCATGGACAGGATCGTGGAGTGCCAGAACGGCCAAAGCATGATGCAGTACATAGTACGTCCGGAACTGAAAGCCTCCGGAACATTTCACGAGGATGAATTCTTCCTATACATCAATGACTTTGAGGACAACTCCTGGATACCCGTCCCCAACCCTTTCATAAAGGCCCCAGAACGCCTGATGAACCGGTTCTACACGTCAATGTATTTCCCGGACGGATGCCGGAGCATTATTTTCTCCGCACCTGACATAGCCGGAGTATGGAACATCTATACTTCGTCCTGGAAAGACAGCGTGTGGTCCGCTCCGGTTCTGCTCAGCGAAAATATTCTATCAGACAGGAACGAGATCTTTCCAGTCATCAGCGCAGACGGCAAGACACTGTATTTCGCCTCCGACGGCCTGCCCGGAATGGGCGGCTATGACCTTTTCCGCAGCACCTGGAATGAGGAAACCGGAGACTGGAATGTCCCGGAGAACATGGGATTCCCCTATTCGTCTCCATGTGACGACATCATGTTCCTGGACTGTCGGAGCGGAGAAGAGTCCATCATTGTCTCCAACAGGGAAGCCGGCCAGGACTCCGTTACTGTCTATGTGACCGGAACCATCACCACTCCAGTCAAGACTCCTCTGGGAAAAGACGAGTCTCCTATTCTGATATCATCATTCGTTCACAGATACGGACATCCAGACAAGAGCGAGTCCGGAACACGGCAGCAGGAGACAGACAGCTACTCGGTCCTCATGCACCAGCTGCGCAGATTACAGGAAGACCAGCGCAGTAAACTGGACAAGATCGAAGAAAGCCGAAGAATATATGAACGGGCTCTCGATGAGGACAAAGAGTTTCTGGCAGGAATTATCCGCGACATCGAACAGGAATCCATGGACATCAAAATAAAGATAGACGATATCTCCGCCAAAGTCCGGAAAATGGAGGCACAGTTCCTGGCCGAAGGTATATTCCCCGACTCGTATGAGGACAACACTTCCGGGCATTTGAGTAAAGTCCCTGCCGCTGCTGCTGTTCACGAATATATATTCAGAAAACACACACCCGGCAGGATACCCTATATTATTGTCGAGAATCCGGAATCTGAATTCGACTACAGTTTCAAGATACTGGAACGGGACAAAGGACAGTTCGCCGAGGACTACACACTGCCGTCAGGCATTGTCTTTCAGATCCAGTTTGCGGCCCTGCCGTCACACGGCACCATAAAGGACATAAGAGGCATGAGTCCGGTCTTCGTCACAAAGTCATCCTCAGGCAAGTACATCCACACTGTAGGTCTGTTCAGGACATATCAGGAAGCCCTGACCAGTCTCAACAGAGTAAAGAAAAACGGATTCCGTGATGCATTCATTGTGGCGTTCCACGATGGCAAGAAGATATCAACGGTCACGGCCAGAAATATGCTTGACCGCTCCGGGAGCTCATCAGGGACTTCTGATGCAGCATGGCAGGTAATACTCTCCGGCTATGACTCATCTCTGCCCCAGAGTGTACTGGCCATTGTGCAGAAACACAGTACAAAAGACATTACCAGATCGGAAGATGAGGACGGACATGCAGTATTTGCGATAGGACCATTCGGTTCAAAAGAAGAAGCCGAGTCCCTGGCCGGGAAACTTCATGAAGACGGCATAGAAACATCTTTGGAAAGTTTTAAAATATAGATTCATGGCACTGATCATATCATTAATTATCATAGGTATACTGCTTATCATAGCCGAGATAGTCCTGATTCCGGGCATTTTTGTAGCAGGCACGCTCGGGCTTCTGGC
>CALVDI010000063.1 GCA_944326225.1 uncultured Bacteroidales bacterium
GGCGGCGGAGCCGGTGGCTCCTGGTAGCATTCCTCTTTCTGCCGAAACTTCCGACTAAAGCCCCTTCCTTGGAAGGGTCAGACCTCTTCGGAGGAGTCGAAGGCCTTTATGATCTTAGTGACCAGGGGATGGCGTACCATGTCTTCGGTGCCGAAATTGATAACCGCGATGCCCTTGATGCCCCTGACCAGTTCCACTCCGCGCATCAGCCCCGAGTCCCGTTTGTTGGGCAGGTCGATCTGAGTCGCGTCTCCCGTGACGATAAACTTGGCGTTGTTGCCCATACGGGTCAGGAACATCTTCAACTGCCCCAGCGATGTGTTCTGGGCCTCGTCCAGGATGACGAACGCACTGTCCAGAGTGCGGCCTCTCATATAGGCCAGCGGTGCTATCTGGATGATGCCCTCCTCCATGAGTATCTGGAGCTTGCGGGGCTGGATCATGTCGTGCAGGGCATCGTACAGCGGCTGCAGGTACGGATCCAGTTTCTCCTTCATGTCGCCTGGAAGAAAACCCAGTCTTTCTCCGGCCTCCACAGCCGGTCTTGTCAGGATCAGTTTCTTGACTTCTCTGTTTTTCAATGCTCTTACAGCCAGAGCGATGGCTGTATAGGTCTTGCCGGTGCCGGCCGGACCGAGGGCGAAGATAAGGTCGTTTTTGTAGTATTCGTCCACCAGCCTGCGCTGGTTTCTGGTCTTGGCTCTGACTATCCGTCCCTCATTGCCGTAGACTATATTGTAGGCGTCATCGCTTTTCAAGGCTTTCTGTTCCTGCACTTCACAGGGGTAGGACTTGTAGTCCAGGAGCCTGTCCAGCTCGCTGTCGCTCAGGATGTGGCCTTTCGCAACAGCATCAATGATGGTCTCCAGACGCTCTTTCAGCATGTCGACTTCCCCGGCATCTCCCTTTATCCTTATTTCAGAGCCTCTGGCCAGGACTTTCACATCGGGAAAGTAGTGCCTGATTTTTTCCAAAAGCTTGTCGTGTGCTCCGTATATGTCCACGGAATCTATGCCGTCTATGATTACGGTCTCTTGTCTCTCGTTCGTCTCACTCATCTTCAAACAGCGATTTTAATCTATTGTAGGTGTCTTTCATTTTCGTGTAATTGTATTCGCTCCCGAACTCCTCTTTTCTGTTCAGGAACTCCTCCACGGGCAGGACCGTGTATCTGTCTCCATATCCTCCGGGCCGGGAGCACCATACCGGTACTGCCTCCATCCCGGCCACATAGCAGTCTCCGTAAGATGTGACGGCTATCTTAAGTATCATCACCAGTCCCAGTTCTGTATTTCTCAGACTCATGTTGGATATAAAGTTGCCCAGAGAATATGCGACCGGCGTCTCTACCGGCTGTACCACATGCGGGTGGCCTCCTATTACCGCATCGGCTCCGCATTCCAGCAGGAACTCAGCCCATTCCCTCTGGCGGCTGTCCGGTTCCGTGGTGTATTCCTGTCCCCAGTGCGGCAGGGCGACGATGATGTCAGCCCCCCTTTCTGAGGCTCTTGCAAATGCCTCCCGCACATCGTCTTTTTCCATCATGTTGACAATGAACGGATCAGGGACTCTGACTCCGTTTGTGCCGTAGGTAAAATTGATGAATGCTACCCGGATGTCCCCGATCCCGGCTATGTATGGATTGTGCTCATATTCGTCCAGGCTGTCGCGGTACACTCCGGTTATCGGTACTCCTATCTCTTCATATTTGTCCAATGATGACGCCAGTCCTCTGCGGCCCCTGTCGCAGATATGGTTGTTGGCGCACAGAAACAGGTCTATGCCGGCTTCGGCAGCTTCTTCGGCAAGGGACTCCGGGGCGGAAAATGACGGGTAGCCCGTATACGGAGGGCCTCCGAGGCAGAATTCCATGTTGGCCACCGTGAAGTCGGCCTCGTCTATAAAGTGCTGAACATGGGTGAAATAGGATGAGTAGTCGTAGGACGATGACTGCATTGAGTCTGCTCCTGGGATGAGGGCTGAGTGTATCTGCTGCCTGTGCTGCATGACATCGCCCATGAAGAGGATGGACAGTGTATCGACGACGGTGAGCAAAAAAGTTCCGGTCATCCGCTACTCCTGCAATAATTTAACGTTCTCAAAATCCAGCCTTACAGTCAGCCATTTCCGTAGTTTCTCCACATTCTCCCCGGATATGGGCTTTTCAGCACTCAGGATTACCAGTATCTCTTCCTGCCTCTTGCCGAGCGAATCCGGGTTGATGGAGTAGCCGCGGGTCATGGTCACGTTGGTCAGACCCGGATACTGGGCCAGCAGCTCGTTGGTTATCTGCTCGTAGGGCAGTTCCCTTATCTTGTAGCTCTGCAGCTCTTTCCGCATAGTGTCTATTATCTGCTCCCGCTTGAGGATCTCCTGGTCACTTCTCTCGTAGATGCTCTGGATGGCTACTCTGTCGGTCATTTCCCGCTGGTCGGTGGCGGCGTTCTGGCTTATGATGATCTGGTCATCTGTGAAGCCGAACTCGTGCGCGGACTTGTAGACCAGGTTGAGCTCCTCATTGCTGAGAGCCTCTCCGGCTATGAACAGCTCGATCTTCGGAGGCTTTGCCCTGAAGTCAATGCTGTGGTCGTATATGTAGCTTCTGCTCAGTTCCTTGTTGGCGGCGATGAACTCTTTCGCCGTGTGGCTGAAGTTGTTCTCCCGGATCATGATGACAGCCGAGTAGACGCTGGGTATGATGATTATGATGACGAGCGCGGCTATCCAGCGGCTCACCCTTTTCTGCTTCGCCGGGTCGGTAAACGTGGCCATAGGGAACTTAAGGTACTTGACGGCCAGCAGGGTGGCGATGGCGATGAAGATACTGTTGATGGAGAACAGATATAGTGCTCCGGCAAAATATTTCAGGCTGCCTGTGGCGAGGCCGAAGCCCGCGGTACACAGCGGCGGCATGAGGGCTGTGGCAATGGCCACGCCGGAGATGACGGTGCCCTTGTCTTTCCGGCTTATCTCTATGATGCCGGCCGAACCGCCGAACAGGGCGATGAATACGTCATATATCGTAGGATTGGTCCTCGTAAGCAGCTCGGTGGGGTTCTCCAGTTCCAAGGGAGATACAAGGAAATATACCGTGGAGGCCAGTACGCTGATGACGACCATCACTATCAGGTTCTTGAATGACTTTTTCAAAAAAGAAGTGTCGTTTGTCCCCAGCCCGTATCCTATGCCGAATATAGGACCCATGAGCGGAGATATGAGCATGGCGCCGATGATTACCGCTATCGAGTTGGTGTTCAGACCGACGGACGCTACGATAATGGCGAAAGCCAGAATGTAGGCGTTCGGACCTTTGAAGTCTACGTTGCTGCGGATATACTGGGAAGCCTTGTCGGTGTCAATATGGTCGCTCAGGCTCACTATATCGCTGATGTATGTCTTGACTTTGCTGAAAAAAGTCTTGGAGTTGTTTTCCATCCGGCTTATTTTATCAATTAGAGTGTAAATATACATTTTTTTTGTTCTTATGTTATTATTTGCCTATTTTTGTTGGATATAATTAAGGTGTTTAACTTAAATAAATTGCTGAATATGAGAATCGTTAAATTAATTATGACCTTGATGGCGGCTGCCGTTCTGCTGACAGGATGTGATTTTTTCCGCTCTCTCGTAGGAAAGCCCACTTCAGAAGACATTGAGAGGATGAGACTTGAGGCTCAGGAGCAGGCCCGTATGAAGCGGGAACAGGATTCCCTGAACAAGCTTAGGGCCCTTGAACTGGAGCAGGCCAGAATCGCGGCTGAGAACTCGTTGGAGAATGCCGGGAGGTATCATGTGATTCTCGGCAGTTTCAAGGTAGAGGGTAATGCGGAGAAGATGTATGCCATGCTGGAGAAAAACGGCTACAAGCCCAGAGTAATAGAGTTCAACAACGGATTCGAGGCAGTCTCCGTAGCTGCTTATAATGATTACCGCGAGGCCATCAAGGCCATGCAGGATGTTATGGAGTATCAGTTCTGCCCCGAGGATGTGTGGATATATGATGTCAATCAGAATATGCATGTTAAATAACAATAAATAATCAAGTCAGGATATATGAAAACAACAGCATTTACCCAGAAACACATAGCTCTGGGTGCCAAGATGGTTCCTTTCGCCGGATACAATATGCCGGTTGAGTATGTAGGTATCACTGAGGAACACAATACGGTCAGAAACGGAGTCGGAGTATTCGATGTATCGCACATGGGCGAGATATGGGTAAAGGGTCCCAACGCCCTTGCATTCGTACAGTATGTATCATCCAATGATGCGTCGCTTCTCTATCCCGGAAAGGTGCAGTATGACTGCTTCCCCAACGGCAAGGGCGGTATCGTGGACGATTTTCTCGCATACTGCATTGACAGCCAGACATATCTGCTCGTAGTCAATGCCGCCAACGTGGAGAAGGACTGGAATCACCTCTGCGCCATCGCTCCCAAGTTCGGACTTACTCCCGGTAAGGAACTCTATAACGCATCGGACGAGATCTGCCAGCTTGCAGTGCAGGGCCCCAAGGCCATCCAGGCTATGCAGAAGCTCTGCGAAGAGGATATTACCGGTATGGAGTACTACACATTCAAGAAACTGATGCTCGGCGGTGTGAGCGTGATCTTCTCCATCACAGGATATACCGGTGCCGGCGGATGTGAGATATACGCGGCCAATGAGGATGCCGACAAGCTTTGGAATGCCGTGTTTGAGGCCGGGGCCGAGTTCGGTATCAAGCCTATCGGTCTGGGTGCCCGCGACACTCTCAGACTTGAGATGGGCTTCTGCCTTTATGGCAATGATATCGATGACACAACATCGCCTCTCGAGGCCGGTCTGGGCTGGATTACCAAGTTCTCCGAGGCCAAGGGCGATTTCCTTGACAAAGAGTA
This sequence comes from uncultured Bacteroidales bacterium, assembly GCA_944326225.1. Classification (GTDB taxonomy): domain Bacteria; phylum Bacteroidota; class Bacteroidia; order Bacteroidales; family UBA932; genus Coprenecus. Next base: position 4,881 of record CALVDI010000063.1, read on the forward strand.
TCTGCTGGCTCAGAAAGCCGAGGGCCTGAAGCGCAAACTCGTAGGATTCGAGCTCATTGACCGCGGTGTACCCCGTCACGGCTATGAGATCTGCGATGCCACAGGTGCTGTCATCGGTCATGTGACATCCGGAACCATGTCTCCTTCCCTCAACATCCCCATCGGAATGGGTTATGTCAA
>CALVDI010000064.1 GCA_944326225.1 uncultured Bacteroidales bacterium
CACCGCAGCCGTATGCTGGTTCTCTCCAATGTTATTCTGGATGATGCGAAAGGCGAGCCGCGGATGGGTACCATGGTGAGCGAGCGTCTGGCGCAGCTGATAGAAGAGGCGGATATCCCCGGCGTGGAGAGCATGTCGTATGTCATTGCGCCTTTCCGAAGCGGTTCGCTCAGTCTGACCGCGCCCGACGGCAATGTCCACAATGCTCCGGTGATGTATGTGGACGGAGGTTTCTGGGACGTGTTCCAGTTTGAGTTCCGGGACGGGCAGGCTCCGGGGGAATGGAATCCGGTGCTGGTGGAGGCGGTGGTCTCCGAGACATTTGCCCGCAGGTGCTTCGGTTCGGGTGACGCGGCGGTGGGGCAGAGCGTGCTCTACGGCAGTACTCCGCTCAGGGTCTGCGGGGTGGTGCGGGATGTGCCTCTCACTGCGATGATGACAGATGCGGAGGTATGGCTGCCGTATCAGCTGTACAGGACGAGGTTCTACAGTGCGGACGGACAGCCTTGGTTAGGCTCGGGCCATCTGTATATTCTGGCCAAGAGCCGCAGGGACTTTGATGCGGTACGGGCAGGGGTAAGCGATGTGACGGCGAGGTACAATCTCTCGTTCGGTGCGGCAGAGGAGTTCTATATCTCACCGGATGTGCGGCCGGAGACTTATATCAGAACTTCCGGTGTGTCAGCGGAAACGCTTCTTTCGATCATAACGGCGATGGTGCTGATGCTGATGATTGTCCCGGCTGTCAATCTGAGCGGAATGGTGGCTTCGAGCATGGAGGAACGGATCGTGGAGTTCGGGGTGCGCAAGGCATACGGGGCACCAGGCGGTGTCATAGTGCGGCAGGTGCTCTCGGAGAATTTCCTACTGACGCTTATCGGGGGGCTTTTCGGCGTGGTGTTCGCCAGGGGGATTCTGGGCCTGCTGTCCAATGCTCTGGAGCAGAGCAAGGCCGGGTATGATGCCGTGGAGATGCAGGCCGACCTGGTGTTTCCTGCGGATGTGTTTTTCCGTCCGGAACTGTACCTTCTGGTGTTTGTCTGTGTGCTGGCCCTCAATCTGCTGTCCTCGTATCTGCCGGTAAGGAAGGTGCTGAGATACAGCGTAACGGATTCGTTGAACGAGAAAAAATAGCATGGTTATGAAAGCGCATAAGAAGATAAAAAGCGGAATGTGGCTGATAGTGGAGACCGTTCTGGTCTTCGTGCTGGGCTGGTTCCTCGCCGACCCTGAGATAATGAATCTGTACCGGAGTATGTTCATCCCCATGGGCTGGGATTATGAGAATGTCGTGGTGGTGCCGGTGGAGGTGCTGCCGGACTACGACCCGGATTATCGCCCGGAGGCGATGGAACGGGAACGGATGACGGAGGATTTCCGGCGTATGGGGGAGGTCCTGTCCTCGGTCAGCGGGGTGGAGTATGCCGCGCCGTGCCGTCCGTATTTCCCCGGCATTGACAATCACATGTACGGCAGGGTTTTCCGGGACTCGACCCATTTCATGGAGTGCAGTATGCTGTACCGGGTTACCGGATCCGATTTCATGGAAGTGTTCGGTTACGAATGGGTGCTGCCTGAAAGCAGTCCCTTCCTGACGGAGGATGCTGTGGGCAGGGTCGTGGTCTCCGAGGATCTGGCCGAGTTCCTGTTCCCCGGGGAAAATCCTATAGGCAGGTCATTTGAGTCCACCGAGAGCGGCAACAACGTCGTCGTCGGCGTGATTCCCCGCCAGAAGCTGCGCGAGATCACGGGTGTCCCGACCCCGGTGCTGATAGCCAATATCGCAGCCGTGAACTACGACGAGCTGTCCAACGGCGGTGCCTATTGGGTGGCCCGTGTGGCTGACGGTACCGACTTGGACTCCTTCCTTCCCGAGCTCAACCGGGTGCTCTCGTCGCAGGCCTCATTCGGCAATCTCAGGGCAACTGCGGTCTTCCCCTTGGAGAACAAGCTGCAGGCCAGCATGGATGTCTCCCTCCGCAATGTCGGTCTGATATATCTCGTCCTCAATCTCGTGCTCGGAGCCTTCTCGTTCTGGCTGCTGAACTCGCGGAAGAATCAGGACGAATACGGTGTCCGTCAGGCGATGGGCGCCACTCCGGTGAGGCTGCGGCTCAGCGCAGTGGCCCGGGCCTGTAGGTCTACCGCTATAGCGGTGGGTATCGGAATCGTCCTGGTGCTCAATGTCAATATAGTGCTGGGACGCGAGTCGGCTACCGTAGGCGCGGAGTATTTCGGTGTCTATCCGGCGGCCGAGACCCTGACGCCCTGGCCGGTGCTGACTTCAGGGCCGCTGTCCGTACTGATGGTTACTGCTGTCGTGGCGGCTGCTGTGTTCCTGATGAATATTCTGGCTGCGCTCGTCTCCGTATGGAAGGTTTCGGGGATGCGGCCGTCGGAGGCCCTTCGGGAGGAATGACCATGAAACCCCGGAAGCTTCCATATTGTCACTATACATTTTAGGTGTGTGACAATATGTTGAGAATGAATGATATATGAAATTGAGAAAATGTTAGGACGAGTGAAAATGAGCATTACTGGGCAAAATATCGGGCACCTAACATTTTGGGGAAGTGCTAAGTGCTTGATGAATTGGTACTTGAAATATAACGAAAATGTATAGTGACAATAATTGAGACAATGACAATAACAATGAGACGTATTTTTCGAGAGACGGTGATGACGGTGGCGGTGCTGCTGATGGCTGCAGTGCCCGGACATCAGAGGCTGGCGGCGCAGGAGGCCGGCGGACAAGTGCCGGGTGTGGAGCAGGCCGGCGGGAAGCAGGGCGGCGTGATGCAGCTGACCCTCGAGGGCGCGATGGACCTGGCCTGCAGTCAGTCGGTGGATGCGGCGGTGGCGCTGAACCAGCTCAAGAGTGCGTACTGGCAGTTCCGTACCTACAAGGCGGAGCGGCTGCCGGAATTGGTGTTCAACGGTACTCTGCCGACGTTCAACAATAACTACAATGCCTACCAGAATCCGGACGGCTCTTACGGTTATGTGCGGAGCAACTGGCTGGGCCTCAGCGGGGAGCTGTCAGTAACGCAGAATATACCGTTTACCGGCGGTACGGTCTCGCTGAGCACCGGCCTGGATATGACGCGGCAGCTGGGCAGCAACGGGTACAACGAGTTCATGGCGGCCCCCATTGCCCTGACATTCAACCAGCCGCTCTTTTCCGTCAATACTTTCCGCTGGGACAAGAAGATAGAGCCGGTGCGCTACGCTGAGTCCCGGGCCGCCTACGACGAGAATATGGAGGCGGTCAAGATGAATACGATAAGCTATTTCTTCAACTATATACTTGCGACTGAGAACCTTAAGATTGCCGGACAGAACCTGGAGAACGCTGACCGGCTGTATGAGGTGGCGAAGGCCAGACGGGAGATAGGCCAGATATCCGAGACCGAGCTGATGCAGCTGCGGCTGTCGGCCCTGCAGGCCAAGGCCAATGTGACCTCCTGCCGCAGTAATCTCAATTCCACTATGTTTACGCTCCGGGCATTCCTCGGACTCTCCGAGCAGGACACCATAGTGGCCGTGCTGCCCGAGGCCGTCCCCCTGCCGGCACTCCGTTATGAGGACGTGCTGGACAAGGCGTTGGCCAACAGCTCATTTGCCCAGAACATCCAGCGCCGCAAGCTGGAGGCTGATTACAATGTGGCCATAGCCAAGGGCCAGCGTTATCAGGTGGACCTGAACGTGACCGTCGGCTACTCCGGAGTGAACCGGGAGCTGGCCATAGCCTACAATGAGTCCAGGGATCAGGAAGTGGTCTCGGTCGGACTGTCGATTCCGATTCTGGACTGGGGCAAGCGCAAAGGGCAGGTACGCATGGCAGAGAGCAACCGCGACGTGGTACATTCCCAGCTCCAGCAGGAGGAGCTGAATTTCAACCAGGACATCTTCCTGCTCACCGAGCAGTTCAACAACCAGGCCGGCCAGCTGGACCTCGCCCGGGAGTCCGACCGTGTCGCCTCGGCCCGCTACCAGGCCTCCGTTGAGTCCTTCCTCATCGGCCGCATGAGCGTGCTCGAGCTCAACGATGCCCGCGATGCCAAGGATCTGGCCCGCCAGGACTATATCCAGCAGCTCTTTTACTACTGGTACTACTACTACGAGATCCGCTCCGTCACCCTCTGGGATTTTGCCACCGGCACTCCCGTCCATTCCGACATCGATGCCCTCCTCGCCGACGAAAAATAGTCAGCTACCATTTTGCATGGCGCGGCTTTGTTTGGAAATCTGGCACGGCGGGAGTTGAAAATATGGGCGGACGCTGGATTGAAAGGAAATTTTCCGTAAATTTGTAGGATGAAACAGAATTTACGGAAAATATGAAGTATAAAAGGGTATTGCTCAAGCTCAGCGGGGAGAGCCTCGGAGGCAATGAGGGACGCGGCATCGATGAAGGGATGCTGGCCCGCTATGCCGCAGAGGTGGCTCAGGCCGTAAGGAGCGGAGTGCAGGTCGCCATCGTAGTGGGCGGCGGCAACATTTTCAGAGGACTTTCAGGTGCGGGCAAGGGTTTTGACCGCGTGGGCGGCGACCGCATGGGTATGCTTGCGACGGTGATCAACAGCCTCGGCCTGGCAATGGCCATCCGCAGTGCCGGAGTGGACGCGGAGGTATTTACCTCGACCCCGATGAAGCCCATCGCCGAATATTATACCAGGGACAATGCCGTAGCGGCTATGGAGCGCGGTGCGGTGGCTCTGATCGCCGGAGGTACCGGCAATCCCTTCTTTACCACTGACTCCGCGGCCGCCCTGAGAGCCTGCGAGATAGGAGCCGGGGTACTGCTGAAGGGCACCCGCGTGGACGGGGTCTACACCGCCGATCCGGAGAAGGACCCGACGGCCACAAGGTACGACGAGCTGACATTTGACAAGGCCCTCTCGGACGGGCTGAAGGTCATGGACAGCACCGCATTTGCCCTGTGCAAGGA
>CALVDI010000065.1 GCA_944326225.1 uncultured Bacteroidales bacterium
ATATTTTCAAATGGACATATTGGACAAACTGAAAATGCTGCCTCACAGTCCCGGAGTCTACCGTTTTCTGGACGCTTCTGGGACGGTGATATACGTGGGCAAGGCCAAGGACCTGAAGAACCGGGTGTCGCAGTATTTCAGGCCCAACGGACTGAACCGCAAGACCCGTGTGATGGTCTCGAAGATAGCCGACATACACCATACTGTAGTAGGTTCGGAGGCGGATGCATTCCTGCTGGAGAACAATCTTATCAAGCAGTATCAGCCGCGCTACAATATCCTGCTCAAGGACGGGAAGACCTATCCGTGGATATGCCTGAGGAACGAGAAGTTCCCCAGGGTGACGGTCACCCGCCGGTTCGTCAAGGACGGTTCCAGGTATTTCGGGCCGTACAGCTCGGCCATGCACGCGCACAATCTGCTGGCTCTGATCAATACTCTCTACCGGCTGCGGACCTGCAAGTCCGCCATCACGGCCGAAGGTATCGCCAAAGGCAAGTACAAGGTATGTCTCGACTATCATCTGGGCAAATGCGCCGGACCGTGTGTCGGGAAGATGAGCGAGGAGGAATACGGGGCGCAGATCGAGGCGATAGTGCAGATACTCAAGGGCAACTCCTATACGCTCATAAAGGACTTTGAGAAACGGATGAAGGAGAGGGCGGCCGTGCTGGACTTCGAGGAGGCGCAGCTGTGGAAGGAGAAGATGGAGCTGCTGGAGAAGCATTATGCTAAATCGTTGATAGTAAATAGTAAAGGTATCAATGTGGATGTCTTCTACGTACTCATGGAGGGACAGGATGCCTTCGGCAGCTTCCTGAGGGTGCATGACGGCGGCATCGTGCAGTCCATGAATCTGGAGATCAAGCTGCGTATAGAGGAGGAAGCTCCGGCTGTCCTGGGCTCGTTTATCTCCGGCATATACGAGAAGCTGGAGGAGTATGAGGGGCAGGACGGTGAGCGTCCCCAGGAGATAGTCGTGCCATTCCTGCCGGATATGCCCGAGGCGCTTCCGGGTGTCACGTTTACAGTGCCGGAGAAGGGGGACAGGCTTGCGCTTCTGGAGCTGGGGCGCAAGAATGCGGCTGCCATCAAGTTCGAGCGGCTCAAGCACGAGGAGTTCGTCAATCCCGAGGAGCACTCGCAGCGTATCGTGGAGAATCTGCGCAAGGATCTGGGTATGGATGTGCCGCCGGTGCATATCGAGTGCTTTGACAACTCCAACATCCAGGGCACCAACCCGGTCGCCTCATGCGTGGTGTTCCGGGACGGCGCTCCGTCGAAGAAGGACTACCGGCATTTCAACATCAAGACTGTGGTGGGGGCCAATGACTTCGCGTCGATGAAGGAGGTGGTCAACAGAAGGTACTCCCGCCTGCTGGCTGAGGGTCAGGAACTGCCTCAGCTGATAGTCATAGACGGCGGGCGCGGACAGGTGAATGCGGCGTACGAGGCGTTGAATGAGCTGGGCCTCATCGGGAAGGTGACGCTCATAGGCCTGGCCAAGCGGCTGGAGGAGGTCATAGTGCCGGGCGATCCGTATCCTCACTTTATCGACCGCAACTCCACGTCCCTGAAAGTGCTCATGCACATCCGGGACGAGGCGCACCGCTTCGGCATCACTCATCACCGCAACCGGCGCAGCGCGTCCTCCCTGGTCTCTGAGCTGGACAATATTCCCGGAGTAGGGGCGGTGAGCCGGGAGAAGCTGGTGACCAAATACAAGACCCTCTCCAGAATAAAGAGCGCGCCTTACCGCGAGATAGTCAATGTGATCGGAAAGCGCAGCGCGGAGGCGCTGTTTACCTGGTTCGGCCTGGACAAGGCCTAGAATGTCAAGTTGAACAGCAGTTCGAAATGGTTTCTGGACCGGCCTTCGTTCGGCCCGGTGCGGGCATATCTGACTCCTGCGCTTATGGGGAAACTGAGCTGTATGATGTTGAAGTCCAGGAGTACGTCGGCTCCGTATGAGAAGTAATCCTTCAGATTCCGGCCCCGGTTCAGCTCCATGGCGTAATCGGCGAAGGGTATCAGCTGCAGCCGCTTGACGTAGAGAATCGGTCCCAGGCTGAAGTCACCGAGATATATGGGGATGGCGTAATCCGCCGTAAGATTGACATAGGTGTCGGCGTAGCTGTACATGTTGTAGCCTCTCGGCAGAGTCGCTATGGAGGAGATCAGATACCTGTCCTGTCTCATCTGCATCTGGGCCGCGAAGCTGAGCTTGAGCCCCTGCTGGCGGGTGATGCCGGGGAAGTAGACGTATCCGCCGGCGTGTATCAGATCCCTGAAATATCTGCCGCTGCCCGGTGAGGTCACTCCGCGCAATGTGATGCCGAAGCCCCATCTGGGATAGATCTGCGACTTGGCCGTGGGGATGACCTGGCCGTAGGAGATACCGTACTGGAGCTGGTGCCTCATGGTGGTGTAGTCTCCGTCGACGGGCGTGATCCTGTTCTCGGACAGGCTGCACGAGTAAGCGAAATACCGGTCGTTGTTGAATCCCCATGAGACAAATGGAGTCAGGCTGCGGTACCAGCCCCTGCTGTTGAATCTGAGCGGCCAGTACAGCATCGCGCTGGCGGACAGGAGGGGAGTGTTCCGGTTCTCGTACATGTACTGCCTTCCGAAAGTCATGTCATAGACGGTGGTCATGGCATTGCGCTCATTGACATCGAACCGGGCTTCCAGTGCCAGGTTCCCTACGAGCCTGGTGTCTATGGAAAAATGGCCTGAGTGAAAGTATTTCCCGGTGTAGATGTCCTTTACGTAGCCGTAGCCCAGGGAAGTGATGACAGAGCCGAGGGTGTTCTGTGAAAGTACGGTGGCTCCGAGAGAGGCGACTTGAGAGAATCTCTCGAACGAGAAGGTCATGATGCGGTCCACGTCCACATATACCGGAAACCACGAGTGTATCCTGAATGCATGGAGCAGCTTGCTGTAGCGGCGGGAGGGATATTCCTGCGGATTGAGTATGCCGGAGTCAGCCGGAGACTTGCCGGTCGGAGTGTTCTCCAGTCTCTTTTCGCTCTGGGCTGAGAGCAGCTCCGCCAGCGGCCATCTATAGGGCTTGCTGAAGTCGGCCGCAGTGTCGCACAGCTGTGCGTAGGCCGCCTTGACCGGACGGTATCCGTCGGGGCCGTATTCGCAGTAGTACAGTGTCTTCCCGGACGGATCGAAATACGGGAAATCGGCTCCGTATCCGGAATTGGTCATCTTCAGGAGGGAGTCTGTCCCGAGGTCGTATCTGTAGATGTTGAGGACTCCGTCCAGGTCGCTGGAGAAGTACAGATGGTCTTTGTATGCTTTCAGACCCGATATGCTCTGGTGCTGCGGAACCACTGTCCCGCTCCATTTTCCCGACTGAGGATCCAGCCTGAATATGCCGATGCCGTCCTCCAGGATGACCGAGCAGTAGAGGATGCCGCCTACGAAGACGGACTCTCTTATCTGGCCTTTTCCGGGGGCCTCGGTCCGGCTCAGCGGTTCACCGGTCTCTGACGACAGCAGTGTCAGATAGGAACTGCCGGTGACCGGGTACTCCGCGACGGCCAGGGTGTCACCTGTGGCTGAGGGTGCCGGATTGAAATATTTGGCCCTGCGCTGGAGCGACCTGGTCCGGCCTGTGAGGATGTCGAAGCTCATGATGACCGAGAAGTCTTCTATGCCGGCCGCATTGTTGGTGATGCTCTCGGACCAGTAGATGCGGTTCTTGCCGTCGTATGTCGGACGGGAGGCCGTGGAGTTGAAGAATCTCAGGAAATGCTCCTTGCCGGAGGAGTCTATCATGACCAGTTTGCGTGCGGTCTCCATGCCCTCTTTCAGGAGCAGGACGGATCCGTAGTACGGCGATGCAGGGTCGGATATGTAGATGGGGTTGGAGAAGTCGGTGTAGAGCCTTTCCTTTTTGGCCGCCAGCCCGGTGTATCCGGTGAAAGGGCCTCTGGACAGATAGTCGTTGCGCCACATCTCGCTCAGGACCTTCTGGGACCTTCGGAAATATTCCGCCTTGCCGGTCCCGGTCACGTATTTCACTGGGTCGAGGAGCTTTCCTATGTTGTACCAGCCACGGACAGGTGTGGACAGATACTGTCCGATCAGGTCGGTTACTCCGGATTCGTACCGGATATAACTTTCCAGCAGATATCCGAACACATATTCATCCGGGGTGTGGTATCTGGAAGAACCGAAGAGCATCCTGTCCCAGGAACGGAAGTCCCGGTTGATGTACATCGCTCTCATGTATCTGGTGAAGTCGGCGTTTCTGCCCCGTCCTCCGCGCGTCAGTTCGGTCTCCGCCACCACTGCGTCGCCCTCCAGGACGTGTCCGCTTATGAAAAGTCCGAGTCCCAGACCCGCAATCTGCTCTCCGAAGGGGTAGTAGAATACATTGTATATCCCTTTTGTGAAGTGCTCCACCTGACCGACGTGCCTGGACTCGTGGGTGATGAGATGAGGTATCCATGAGTCGGGGTTGCTCCCGTAAGGGTCGGGAGATGAGAACAGGTCCATACGTTTCGGGGCCCATGTCACGACTCCGTTGCTCAGGGTGGTGTAGGGATGCAGTACTGCCGGTATGGGCTTGGGCTCGATATTCAGCTCGGACATTACTGCCGGCCGCATCTTCTCGAGAGTGTACAGGTAGAGTCTGGCCAGGGAGTCCGTCTCCTCGGGGTATATGATGCTATAGTGTTCGGAGGATATCTGTCTCCAGCGGGCCCGGAAAGGGTCGTTACCCAACGTGTAGTACTGGCAGAGCGCTGTCTGGGACGAGAGCACTGACAGGAACAGTAAGGACAAAAAAAACCGGGCTTTGTTCAACATGGCGCAAAGATAACTATATTTGCACAAATAAGCTGTTAAATGAGTACTGTATTTCAGATCCTGACACTGCTCGGAGCACTGGGCATGTTCCTGTACGGAATGACC
>CALVDI010000066.1 GCA_944326225.1 uncultured Bacteroidales bacterium
CCACTGTTTATCAGTCAGGTTGGTTGGGTACTTATGCATAACTTTAATGTCTTGATAACCATAAAGTTACGAAAAATCCCAATTAACCTACTGATTTACAGCTAATTATAAATAAATTTAAACAGCTTCTAAGATATTTTTCATATTCTCTTCTATATTTCTCCATTGTTTCTTCATTAACAATAGTACTTCTATCATCTGCTTGTACATCAATACCTCTAATAGAAGCTGCTGATTCAATTGCTGCCTTTAAACCAGCTCCAGATTCTCTTGCTGTTCTAAATTCATTTCCGCTATGTCCTACCATTCCTCCAAGTAATTCATGGTCTTTATCAGAAATTTGATATTTATGTTCTTCATCTGGAGACGAATAAGAAGCTGCTCCAACCATTTGTCTTCTTCCACCTTCTGACAAAAACGCATGGTCTCCATGAGGAAATCCAAATGCTGCCGCAAGATTGCCTGCTACTGAACGAAGATTTTCTAATCTCCTGAATAATCCAGTATTACCAGAACGATACATATATTCACCAAAACTCATTACTGGTACATGGCCATCAGATACCATTCTATCATAAGCAGCTTGACTCTTAGGGCCTCAACCTCCTCTTGCAGCTTCTTCTGTTAAGTATCCATTATCTATTAAATATCTCTGTACTGCTGCAACACTTTCTGGATTACGTTTATCTAAAACAGGCACAGTATTAGTATTTCGTCTGATACTTTCTTCAACTATACTACGTGGAACTTCTTTACCAACATAGTTAGTAGGAAAACTCAAATTACCTCATTCGTAATCTCCTGTTCCATTCCAAGAAAAGGGTTCAGCTACATCTTTTACACTTTGCTTATAAGTATCTAAAGCGGCTTGTGAGGCTGTTTATGTCACATCAAAAATTGCAATCAATAAGACAATCTACAAAAATATAAACAGAAAAAAAGAGAAAAATATAACGTAGGTGAGAGGGAGTATGTAAACAAAACTGCACATGAAAGTTGTATTTCAATATAACTTTTATATCTTTGCAACATGAAGAGGATTGTCGCTTATAAGGGGTATTATGCGGAGTTCATGGCAAAATTGTCAGAGCAGGAGAGAAAGAAGATAATGCGTGCACTGCTGCTGTTTGAGACCGAGGACAAGATACCGCATCATTATATCAAATTCATAAGAGACGGGATATACGAGTTCAGAGTGAATTATGGCAACAATGAGTTCCGGCTGTTCTTCACTTATGACGGAGATACGATAGTCATTCTCTTCAACTGTTTCAAAAAGAAGACGCAGAAAACTCCGAAGAGCGAGATAGACAAGGCAGTAAGATTAAAAAATGAATATTATGAGCAGAAATGAGATTTACGATGTCAGCGCAGAGCTTGAAAAGGAGTTCGGAGCAAAAGGCACTCCCCAGAGAGAGGCGGCTATAAATCATGCTTGGGAGGAGTACAATGCTCAGATTCTTCTGGATGCAAGGAAAAATGCAGGACTTACACAGGCGGAGCTGGCCAAGCGCATAGGAGCGGACAAAGGCTATATTTCCCGTGTGGAGCGAGGTCTTACCATTCCTACGGTTGCAACGCTTTACAAGATAGCAGCGGCAATGGGAATGACAGTTGAGCTGCGGCCTCTATAGTTTCCGTAATAATATATGCGGACTAATACAACTTATTGATTTACAAATATATTATTTAATATTTAACCCTACATCTACTTATGCATAGTGTGTAAGCAACCGTGTAAGCAGAACAGACTTATAGTCATGGCAAGGCTTTATAACTCTCTGATTTTGATAGAGTAACAGCCCGCTCAGCTGGTTAGAGCGCATGATTCATAATCATGAGGTCTCCAGCTCAATCCTGGGTCTCGCTACTATCTAAAGCACTGAGGGCAACGCACTTGTGGTTAAGACGCAGGTGCTTTTTTGTATCTGGACCCGCCTGGGAACGTGGCATCCTGCTGTTAAAGGAAGAGAATACCACCGGTATAAGATTCAGTTTCCTCCGCGTTATACAACAAGGACGTATCGGAAAATTTTATAACTTGCGTAAAATTAGCTTGTGGTTAATATATGAACAAGTTTATGTCTGTCGTCATCAGCCTGGCAATGCTGCTTGTAGCCGCCGGGAAGGTCTGTGCGCAGACGGATTCCGCGCAAGTGGCCGCCAAGCAGTACACGGAGGACATTGAAGCCGTGCTCAACAGGATGGTGGAGGCAGGAGCTGTCAGCGCTCGGGCACGGGACTCGGTCATAGCTGTTATCAACTCGGCCCGAAGCGGAAGCAGTCAGGAGCAGGCCGCATGGCTGGGAGACATCCGTAAGGAATGGGTTGACAGACTGAGCGTCATCAACAAGCAGACAGAATCTCTGATGGATTTGCCCGCCCCTGAGCCGGCACAGTACTGGACGTCAATGCTGCCGCGTACTCTTCCGGCAAGACCTGATATCGGTGATAAAGGAGAGTGGAGCGTGAGCAGGCCGTTGACCGTCTACGAGATACTGGAGCGCAACCGGCAGCTGATACTCACCCGGATGATACAGGAGGACCCGACTCCCGAGTTTCTGAAAGACATTCAGGACAACCATCCCCTATGGGGGGCAATACTGATGAATCTTCTCGGTCTGCTCAACATCGGAGGCCCCTTTGGCAATATGGACATGCTGGTGACACCGGTCAGTGTAGGCGGACGCCCTATGTTCGATGACATGATCTTTCTGGATCCCAATTTCGACCCGAGGGTATATCAGCCGTCCCTGCCGGTGCCGCAGTACGATCCGCTGGATCCGAGCCAGCCGTACAAAGCCTCAATACGCAAGAAAGGGACCTCCTCTGAAAAAGGAGGCAATGCATCCGGACCGCCTCCAGTGCAGCAGTCAAAGTATGTAATCCCATAGGAAAAACAAATTGTGGCACGCAGTTTGCATGTTCTCATAGTGATAGTTTTTTCATAGGTTAAGTTTAGGTTAATAAGGAAAAAGCCCTGCGGTTCTGTGTCGCGGGGCTTTTTTCTTACATTACCTTCCGGCTGAGCCATCGTCTCATAGGCTCATCGTACACTTTCAACGTCACCCATGCCAGGAAAATACTTCCGGCAAATACTGCTACGGCCCACGGCCATGCCTGAGAGAAAGGCCCCCCCGGAACGTATAGGCATAGAATAGGTACATGAACGGATAGTGGATGATGTACACCGGATAGGATATGTCACCGAGAAACTTGCACAGCCGCTTCGGGAAGCCGTCCGATATATGGCCGGATGCACCCATATACACCAGCAGCGGGAATATCAGAATCGTGCATACGGCCTCATACAGTCCGTTGAGCCACATGGCGTCCTCTCCGCCCAGACGCGGCATCGACAGCAGAAGTACTATCGCCGCTGAGCAGATCCAGAAAGCCCCGCGTACTTTCCATGGCCGGAAATTACGGGACATCAGCAGTCCCATGGAGAAGGCGAACATCAGTCTCAGAAAACCTCCGGGCAGATTCCAGTCCGCCAACGACCAGTCCACGGCCAGATAACCGTGATTGAAATGCTGATCCAGAGGACTCGTCGCAAAGCCCTCGAATACATGATACCATATCACCACAAGGGCCGCCACTCCCCTAAGGCCGTCCTATATCGCATAGTGCGGCTTCGAGTCCTTGAACACCGAAGAGACGGCATCATTTTTCATTCTCATGTCTTACTGCGTTTCGTCAGACACAACTTAGGACGGTATACAAAGCCGACACGCAGAGGACGGCAGCCGTCTCGGTACGCAGGCGGGATGGGCCTAAGGACAACGGGAAGAAACCTGCGGCAAGAGCCGAGGCAATCTCTTCCGAGGAGAAATCGCCCTCCGGACCTATCAGGAACAGTGCCTGCGGCTGACCGTCCGCTCCCGAAACATCCGACCTGACAGCGTCAAGAGCCTCTGCGAGGGATTTACGGGTATTGAGTCCGGAGGCGATGTCGCTGTCGCAGTAAGCGATGAATTTCCGACCGGCAAAATCTGGAATTTCCGCCATCATGTCCTTGAATGAAGTCAGTCCGTCCAGTTGCGGTACAACTCCTTTAAGCGACTGCTTTGCGGCCGACACGACAATCCTCTGCCCCCTGTCGCGGTTGAACACCCTGCGTTCGGAATGAGCACACAACAAAGGAGTTATCCTGTCCACACCCATCTCCACCGCCTTCTCGGTAAACCACTCGAAACGGTCAATATTCTTCGTGGGCGCCACAGCCATCCACAGCCGATACGGATGCATGCCGAAGCCTCCTTCCACCGACAGCACCTGAGCGACGGCCTCGCGAGGATCGGCCTCCACAAGGGAACAGCGGTACAGATTACCGTCTCCGCCGCTTACGAAGACCTCATCCCCCACCCTGTGCCTCAGCACCTTGACACAATGCGCCGATTCCTCGGGAGACAAGCGGACGCGCCCGTCGCTGATATCATTTGAATAAAATACTTCCATAGGCGCAAAGATACTTTTATTTTTCCTAACTTGGCGGCCTTAACGACATAGAGTCATGAACCGGACATCATCGCCATCCAACACCCGTCCCGTATCTGTAATGGGCATCGTCAATCTGACGGACAATTCTTATTTCGCATCATCCCGCTGCCTCGGACCATCAGGAGAGGTGGACATGCACAGGGCTCTCGACAGGGTAAGGCAGATGCTGGAGGA
>CALVDI010000067.1 GCA_944326225.1 uncultured Bacteroidales bacterium
CCGTCTTGACCGTTGATCCCAGTGCGGGAATGCCGCACTATGCCATCTCAGCGCTGCCAGCCCCGGCGGGATTAGCCCCGCAGGGCTCGACTTTTCCCCGTCCCGGTAATGGTCCACCTCCTTGTGATCCCCGATATAGTATTTGACCTTGTACTGCCGGCTGAAGGCCCAGTCTCCCCAGGCACCCAGGTCGATATACATCGGCGTCCGCAACGAGATGTAGAAGCGGTTGTAGACTCCGATACCGATATTGTCGGTCTTGAATATTTCCCTGCCGATTACGGCATTGTGCGGATACTGTGCAATAATGCCCCTGGCCGCCAGACCGCTGCCTCTGTAGTCGTAGTGAGTATACTGCGCCGATATGCCGAACGCATAATGTCCTATGCCGAACCCACTGTTTGGCCCCTAGAGTGATCTCGAAACTGTTGCCGTACTTCACCGGCATAGCGGCAGTCGGCTCGTAACTGCACCCCTCCACCGGGAAACTGAAACCGAAGAACACGCTCGCATCGTCATACCACCGGTTCTTTTTTTTCCGCGTCCCATAGTCATCGTAGCGGTAAACATTTTTATCCTGGCCGTAGATCTTAACCGGAGACTGAAGCCGGATGGTAGTCTTGCCTATCTCTATGTCCGCCTGGGCGGAAGCCTGTCCGGGAGCCATGAGCAGCAGCCCTGTAGCGCAGGCAATTGCAAAAATTGTCTTTTTCATATCCTCTGGGTTTTTCTATTTTATTCTTATCTCATTGTTCAGCAGGGCATCCTGCATCTGTCCGTCGATGTCGCCCACCATCTCCATCAGCAGCACGGCATCGGCCTCCACGGAAAGCATCAGAGCCTTCCGGCACTTACTGTCCACATACACTGACAGTACACTCCCGTCACTGCCCATGGACACTTTATAAAGATTGTCAAATCCCTCCGCATAGCTGTCGGCATCCTTCAGGAAAGCCTCCCTCAAAGGATCACAGCATTTAAAGGAAGCGCTGATCACCTTCAGCTCCGTGAGCTTGCGAAGCAGCTCGTTGTCATCCCGCCGCGCGATCCTCTGCAGGACGGACTTGGACATAGTCACCGTCACCACCCCCTCATTCGGGCCATAGCGTTCCATGAGCCCCTCGAAGGACTGGGCCGCAGCCCACAGCGGAGCAATGCACAGCATCATCAGCATGATTACAGTCTTTCTCATATCTATTGCATTTTAAATTTTGACAAAATTCTCTCTTCCAGGACATGCACCGTCGAATCCGTCTTTTCCATCCTCATCTGCAGCGTGCCCAGGCTCTGGTCCAATGCTGCCTGCAGTCCCTGCAGCCGGGCCAGCCCCCGGTCGGCAATCTCGATTGCCAGGGCTTCGTCAGCGACCCGCCGGCCTCCGACCGTCAGTTCAAATCCGGGGTCCCCTCCGAACCTGCCGCTGAGGGCAAACACCCCGACGGCGAAAATCACGGCGGCAGCTCCTACGGCTGCTGCGGCGATACTCATGACACGCCGGCGCCCCATGCGGACGTATGTCCTCCCGTCTCCGGCACCTGTCATGGCCGCATCCGCCCTTTCCTGAGCGATATACCCGAAAAGAGGCCCGTACTTCTCCAGGTCCTCCGGCACCTTCCCGGAAAGGAACCTCCTGCGTAGCTCCTCCTCCTGCGCGGAGTCTGTCCCTCCTTCGAAGTACAGCTCCAGCAATTTTCTCAGCTTTTTTTCCTTTTTCATATTATAGACCTTCTTATTCATTGTTCAACAGATACTCTCTGATACGCTTCCTCGCCCTGCTCAGCAGCTGCCGGGCATTGTCCCCGCTGCATCCGAGAACTGACGCCGTCTCATCCGCATCATACCCCAGTACATCTCTGAGGATGAACGCCGAGCGCTGCTGCTCAGGAAGTTCCCGAACGACCTTCCTCACCTGCCCTATCCGCTCTTTCATACCGAAGTGCATCTCGATATTATCCCCGCAGTCCTGCCTCCATGCCGCCTCTATCCCGGTCCTCCTGCTGTAGCCCGCTGACCTGACCGCATCCAGCGCCTTGTTCCTTGCCACCTTCATCAGCCAGGCCCCGGGACAGCTGACATTCCTCCCCTGCGAGACCTCCTGCAGGCACGCCAGGACAGTATCCTGTACGATATCCTCGGCCAGAGCATTGTCCCCGACAATGTTCCTTACGAAGACCTGCAGGCGCCTGCGCTCAGCCTCCACTGCACTTACTGTTTCTGAATTCATATTCCTAAGACGTATGAGGGCATAGATTTGTGACAAAGTTGGAGAAAATTCTTAACTTTGCGCTCAACAACTTGCTGAAACTAATTACCAATAATCTACAATATGTACAAAGATATCCATTTTGTAAGCGCGAACGAGGCCGTCAAGGTCGTCAAGTCCGGAGACCACATTCACTTCAGCAGTGTGGCCGCAGCCCCCAAAGTGCTGATCGACGCTCTCTGCCGCAGAGGCGATGCAGGCGAGCTCAGGGACGTGAGGATCCACCACCTCCACACCGAGGGACCCGCTCCCTACACCGATGCCAAGTATGAGGGAATCTTCTTCCATCAGGCATTCTTCGTAGGCGGCAATGTGCGCAAGAGCGTGCAGGCCGGATACGCCGACTACATCCCCATCTTCCTGAGCGAGACCCAAAGGCTCTA
Source organism: uncultured Bacteroidales bacterium (assembly GCA_944326225.1). Taxonomy (GTDB): domain Bacteria; phylum Bacteroidota; class Bacteroidia; order Bacteroidales; family UBA932; genus Coprenecus. Next base: position 2,647 of record CALVDI010000067.1, read on the forward strand.
CCGCAGCGGCGTGCTGCCCTGCGACGTGGCCATGATCCAGGTATCCCTCCCAGACAAGCACGGCTATGTATCCATGGGTACCTCCGTGGACGCCTCCCTGGCCGCCGTTGAGTGCGCCAAGCATGTCATCGCGGTGGTCAACAAGCACGTGCCCCGCGCATGGGGTGACGCCATCATCCCCCTGTCGATGATCGACACCTTCGTGGAGTGCGACTCCGAGCTGGAGCCCGCTCACTTCTCCGAGCCCTCGCCCATCGAGACAGCCATCGGACGCAACTGCGCCGCCCTGATCGAGGACGGAGCCACCCTGCAGATGGGTATCGGCGCCATTCCCAACGCCGTACTGGCCCAGCTCGGTGACCACAAGAACCTCGGTATCCACACCGAGATGTTCGCCGACGGCGTCCTGCCCCTCGTCAGGAAAGGCGTAATCAACGGAGCCGAGAAGTGCATCGACCGCGGCAAGATGGTATCCACCTTCCTCATGGGCTCCCAGGAGGTCTATGACTTCATCGACGACAACCCTATGGTGGCCATGATGGACGTCGGCTACACCAACGACCCCTACGTCATCGCCAAGAACCCCAAGGTGACAGCCATCAACTCCGCCCTCCAGGTGGACCTCACCGGCCAGGTATGCGCTGACTCCCTCGGCACCAAGTTCTACTCCGGTGTCGGCGGCCAGATCGACTTCGTCTACGGAGCCTCCATGTCCAAGGGCGGCAAGGCCATCATAGCCATGCCCTCTGTGACCAACAAGGGCGTCAGCAAGATCGCTCCCGTCCTCACCTCCGGCGCCGGCGTCGTGACCACCCGCAACCACATCCACTGGTTCGTAACCGAGTACGGTGCGGTGGACCTCTACGGCAAGTCCCTCCAGGAGAGAGCCAAGGCCATCATCAGCGTCGCCCACCCCGACCATCAGGAGGAGCTCGACCGCGCGGCCTTCGAGCGCTTCGGACCTCACTACCACTTCATCGGCTAGGATACACCTGGGACTGCGCTGACCTCAGAGACTTACAGACATCTATCTCTATCTCAAACAAATACTCAGCGTTTGCGGAGGGCTATGGAGGGAGGAAGGAGGTTGTTGCAACGGGAACCGAGGTTCTTTACTAAGCCGAAAGGGACGGCAGGCGTTGAAATGCCGGGAGAATAGGTGAGCACCACATAACCGACGGGAGCATCGCGCAGGACGACTGGGTCGCGGCGCAGGCAGGCCAGAGCGGTTTCCAACGGGACTGCTATTTCGGGCAGACTGCCGCGCCGGTAAACCTCGCTCTGAATCAGGGAATACTGCGGCAATATCACAGAATCCGAAGCAGAGCCTTTCGCCGACCCGGACCGAAGGGATTGAGCCTTAAACGTACCTGATACCTGCGGACATTTGCCACCGGCACGACCGTCCTTGACCTCCGCCACGGCCGAGCCGGACATCATGACACGGAGTCCGGGCGAGAGCTCAAAAGCCTGCATCGCCGCCGCGACCTGGCCGGGGAACGCCTTGAGCATTGGACCCTTGCGGTATACTGTAAAGCCGTCCCGTACCCAGTCCAAGGAGCCGAAAGAACGGTAAGCAGCACTGCCGCCACGGGCTTTGGATGCCTTGCCGAAAACCGGCATATCACCGCCTCCATCCTTGCGGAGAAGCGAGAAGAAGAAGCCCTCCCCGGCCATATCATCCCCGGGATAGAAATGCCTCTGCTCCAGCACATCAAAGCCATATTCGGAGACTAGCCAGGCGACATTGTCCTCATCCTCATAGTGGTTGAAGGTGCAGGTCGAATACACCAGGAGACCGCCCGGGCGCAGGGCTGGAAGCACATCCGAGAGGATTCGGCGCTGACGGGCCGCGCACAGCCGCACATTGTCCTCAGACCACTGGGCCACCGCCTCGGGATCCTTGCGGAACATCCCCTCACCGGAACAAGGCGCGTCCACCACCATCACATCGAAATACCC
>CALVDI010000068.1 GCA_944326225.1 uncultured Bacteroidales bacterium
GAACAAAGCCGCATCGGAACCAACCGGTGCGGCTTTTTGTTTTAGAAGAGGTCGTTCCAGTGCCGCTCCATATCCTTGATGGAGGAGAAACCGGACAAGGACCATACACATTCATAAGGGACACCGTACATGACCAGAAGCTGACGCGCAAACAGAAGACGCGCTTTTACGACTTCCGTTCTACGGCCTTCGCGACGGGCCGCAGTCCGCCGCAATGAAAAAAACACCTTTCTCATAAGCATTAAATTAAAACTTAAAGTTATAGCGGGAAAACCTATTCTATAGAAATATTGGGATTTCAGGCGAATTTTTTACGTTTTTATAATTTCACCTGCCTCAGAACAACACTATTGGTTGTTTTTAATAACCATTGGTGTATTTTTAAATTCTTTTTTTGATAATACTTTTGTTTATATGAACAATGAGGAGATCAGAAAAAGGATATTGGCAAGGCGCAAGGAGCAGCAGCTCTCGCAGGCTGATCTGGCAGACAGACTGTCGATCTCCCAGACCGCATACTACAAGATAGAGAAGGGCAGCACCCATCTGATAAGCGACCACCTGCCCAAGATAGCTTCCATCCTGGACCTGCCGGAAGAAGAGCTGGTTCTGGGATACGATCTAAGCAGATACACTGAAATACTCCACGAGAAAGACCGCCGGATAGCAGAACTGGAGGCTATCATCGCTGACAAGAACAAAATCATAGAACTTCAGGCCGAACTTCTGAAAAAAATTTAGTTGTTTTGCATTCATGTTGCAGAGCTATGACATACCCGGCACTGTGGAGGCCGGAACAGACGAGGCCGGACGCGGATGTATCGCGGGACCGGTATATGCCGCAGCGGTAATACTTCCTGCGGACTTTCACGACCCCGGGCTAAACGACTCGAAACAACTGTCGCGACGCGAAAGGGAACGCCTGAGAGATATCATCATAATGGAAGCCCTGTCCTGGTGCGTAGCTTCGGCCAGCCCGGAGGAGATAGACGGGAGCAATATCCTCAACGCCTCCATCCTGTCCATGCACAGAGCCCTGGACGGACTTAGCATCACACCGGAACACATAATCGTGGACGGCAACCGGTTCAAGCCGTACAAGAACATCCCGTTCACGTGCTTCGTAAAGGGTGACGGCAGATATGCGTCCATAGCAGCCGCATCCATACTTGCAAAGACATTCAGGGATGACTTCATGAGAGAAGCCGCCGCGCAGTATCCGCAGTACGGGTGGGAGATCAACTGCGGCTACCCTACGAAAGCGCACCGCGAAGCCGTCCGGAAGTACGGCATCACCCCATTGCACCGCAAGTCATTCAAGATACTTCCCGATCCGGAGTTATTCTAATCCTTCCTTGCTCAGAGTGAACTCGAACCTGAGTCCCGAGGGCTTGGCCGATACGGCCCTGATGCTGCCGCCGTGCAGATTGACGGCATTCTTGACTATCGAAAGCCCCAGTCCTGTCCCGCCTATCTTGCGGCTGCGGCCCTTGTCCACCCGGTAGAAACGCTCGAATATACGGGTCAGATGCACACTGTCCACGCCCACACCGTCATCCTCCACCGATATCCAGTACTGCCCTCCGTCCTCCTTGTCCAGAGAGACAGTGACAGTAGTACCCTTGGAATAAAAAATGGCATTTTCCAGAAGATTGCGGAAGACAGAGTATAGCAGGTTGCGGTTGCCCACGATTTCCTTGCCGGAGGGGAATTTGCTGACTATGTGCATAGTGCCTCTGTCAGACGGACCTGCCTTGTATTCCTGATCGGACACACCGTCATATTTGCCGGCCACCGGCTCCATATCGGACACCGCCTCAGCGACCACATCGGAAAGCGACAGCCTCTCTTTCTCTATCTTGTCGCTGGCCTCGTCCATCCGAGTAATGGTGGACAGGTCCGTCAGCAAGTTGGACAGACGCTGGGACTGCTCGTAGCACTTGCGAAGGAACATCTCTTTCTGCGGAGTACTGAGGGCAGGATTGTTGATGATAGTCTCCAGATAGCCGTTGATACTGCTGACCGGAGTCTTGAGCTCATGACTGATGTTCTGGGTCAGTTGTTTTTTCTGACGGATATTGTCCTGTGACTCGCGGACTACGAGCTCTCTTGCAGCGGACAGAGTGTCCCTGTCGGACATATCCCTGGTGTAGACCCGCACAAGGCGGTTGAGCAGCCGGCCTTCCCTTGTATCCGGGAAAGACGGAAACAGCTTGTCCAAAGGATTGCCCTTCTCCGCCATATAGACGAACTCCTCCAGACGGGCCAGAATACTTTTTCTATAGAGAAAGTCCTTAAGCATAGCCCCTATACGTCAAATCCGTAACCGTAGCCCTGACGGGTGACGATGAACTTGCCGTACTCGCCTATCTTCTTGCGCAGGCGGGTGATATTCACATCGATGGTACGGTCCAGGACCACAACCTCGTCGCTCCAGACATTGTGCAGGATCTCCTCGCGGGAAAGCACCCTGCCGGAATTGCGCAGGAAGAGAACCATAATCTCCATCTCCTTCTTGGTGAGCTGCACCTCCTGCCCGTCGATATAGCACTTGTGCTTGAGCAGGTCCAGACGCAGACCGTTGTATGTGATGCTGTCTCCGTCCATTTCAGTCCGGGGCTGAATCTGCTGCGGTTGCACCTGAACCTGGGGCTGTTGCGTACAGCGGCGCAGCACACTCTTGACCCTGGCCACCACTTCCCGCACGGAGAACGGCTTGGAGATATAGTCGTCCGCCCCGAGGGTAAGACCCGCTATCTTGTTGTCCTCCGTATCCTTGGCGGTACAGAAAATGATGGGGATGGATGCCGTCTCAGGATCCTTCTTGAGCATCTGCGCCATCTTGAAACCGCTCATCCCGCCCATCATGATGTCGAGCAATATGAGCGAATAACTCTTCAGATCCATCTTGAGCGCCTGCTCCGCACTATAGGCCACATCGGCCTCGTAGCCCTCTATCTCGAGATTGAACTGCAGTATCTCACAGATAGACTCCTCATCGTCTACTATCAGTATCTTTTGCATACGCAAATATAATATTTTTACCTACGCCTCCTTGCCTTTCACTGTCGAAAGATAAGTATATGCCCTTATAAGGTGCTTGAGGTCATCGGCCATCTGCTGGGTCTCCTGAAGGATGGTCTGGTACAGTATGTAGATATTGAAGTTGGAAGTGTCTGACTCCGAATTGAAGCGGTCCACGTTATTCTTGCGGAGCACGGCCACCTGTTTCTTGTATGCCGATATCTCCTTGATGATAGCCTTTGACTTGGCGTCGTCGGCTTCTGCTCCCACATACTCGGACGTCCTCCTGAGAAGTACCAGGAATGCCTCGCTGGCCGGAGCAAACTCCTCGACACAGTCCTTCGGCAGAGGATTGAAATTATTCTCCAGGTGCTCCTTGCACGGCTCGGAGATACGCTTGAGGCTGTACAGCAGCTGGGAAAGATGGTTGGATTCCAGATGGAACCAGGTGCCAGCCTGCATTGACACGGCGGGGTCAGTGCGCTTGAGAGCCAGGATCTCCTTCCTCCGCACGGACTTGTAGCCCTCTATCTCCCCATGCAGCGTATTGTAGTTGCGGCGCAGGCACTTGAGGTTCTCGTTCTCGAAGCAGTCGATAAACGTGGTGTAGTAATTAGACACATAGTCCAGCTCCTTGACCGTATTGTCCTTAATCTGGCCTTTGAGAAGAGCCCATACCTGCTCAGGCTCAGCGGACATCATCTGCTCGAACACGGTCTTGTTCTTCTCCTTCTCATGAGATCTCCTGTTGAACTGTATGTTGCTGCGGATAATGATAAACAGGGCCAAGAGGCTGAGGAGTATCATCGCGATGAAGCTGCCGTAGTGCATCACGAGGGCTATCACGAAGCAGACTGCGAATGCTATCACCGCTGTCAGCAGCCAGCCGCCCATCACGGACATCATGCCGGTCACCCTGCCGACGGCACTCTCGCGGTCCCATGCGCGGTCCATCAGGGAGGTACCCATGGCCACGGTGAATGTCACGAAGGTGGTGGAAAGGGGCAGCTTGAGAGAGGTTCCGAGGGCAATCAGGAGGGAGGAGACCACCAGGTTGACGGCGGCCCTCATCTGGTCGAATGCGGCACCCTTGACGAGGATGGCTTCATCCTTGTTGAAACGGCTGTCGATCCAGTTGCGGACTCTCAGAGGGGTCACCTTCTCCAGCCATGTGGCGAAGGAGTTGGCTATCTGCACGAGGCGGCGGCCGGTGGCGGAGGTGCCGAAAGAGGCCTCGGACTCGTTCTGGTTGGTCAGGTTAACCTCAGTGTTTATCACGTTGCGGGCCTTTCTGGAAGTAGCCAGGGCAAATACCATGGTGGCTCCGGAGAGTATCAGGAATATCATCGGGGTGTGGGCCGGTTCGAGAAGGCTGCC
>CALVDI010000069.1 GCA_944326225.1 uncultured Bacteroidales bacterium
GCGTCTGTGGCATTTGACACGCTCAAGTCGGCCGTCGCCCAGGATATGGACGTGGTGCTCATAGACACTGCGGGCCGTCTGCACAACAAGATCAACCTGATGAACGAGCTGACCAAGATACGCAACGTCATGCGCAAGGTGGTGCCCGACGCTCCTCACGAGGTGCTTCTGGTACTGGACGGCTCTACAGGCCAGAATGCTTTCGTGCAGGCCAAGGAATTCACCAAGGCTACGGACGTGACGGCCCTGGCGGTTACGAAGCTCGACGGTACGGCCAAGGGCGGAGTAGTGCTGGGCATAGCGGACCAGTTCAATATCCCGGTCAAGTTCATCGGAGTGGGCGAGGGTATAGAGGATCTGAGGGTATTTGATAAAAAGACATTTGTAGACTCATTGTTTGACTAGAAAATTTAACGGTATGAATATCTCATATAATTGGCTGAAAGAGTACGTCTCTTTTGATCTGTCTTCGGAAAAGGTAGCGGAGATACTGACTTTCATAGGTCTTGAGGTGGAGGAAATGGATACTGTGGAGGATGTTCCTGGCGGTCTGGAAGGTGTGGTGGTGGCTCAGGTACTGGAATGCGTGCCCCATCCGGATTCGGATCATCTTCATGTTACGAAAGTACTGGTGTCCGAGGGCGCAGAGCCTCTGCAGGTGGTCTGCGGTGCTCCGAATGTGGCCGCCGGCCAGAAAGTCCTGCTGGCTACGGTCGGAACATCCCTGCCCGCTCCGGACGGCACCAGAATAAAGATCAAGAAATCCAAGATACGCGGAGTGGAGTCATTCGGTATGATCTGTGCGGAGGACGAGCTCGGAATAGGTCAGTCTCATGACGGTATAATGGTGCTGGAGCCGGAGGCCAGGATCGGCACGGCGGCCAGGGACTATCTGCATCTGGGTTCGGATACAGTGTTCTCCATAGGGCTTACTCCCAACAGGGTGGACGGCGCATCGCACATAGGTGTGGCCAGGGATCTGTCGGCATATCTCAGGCTCAACGGACTGGGCGGAGAGATGACTCTGCCGGACGTATCAGCCTTCAAGGAGGGAGAGGGTGAGTCCATCCCCGTAGAGGTGCTCAGTCATGACGGTGCGCCCAGGTATATGGGCGTGACATTGAAGGATATAAAGATCGCTCCTTCTCCCGAGTGGCTGCAGAAAAAGCTCCTTGCCGTAGGTCTGAGACCTATAAACAACGTGGTGGATATCACCAACTTTATCCTGATGGAGACCGGCCAGCCGCTTCACGCCTTTGACGCATCCAGGATAGACGGCGGCAAGGTGGTGGTACGCAGGGCCGTGGAGGGAGACAAGTTCGTCACTCTGGACGGAGTGGAGCACACCCTGTCCTCTGAGGACCTTATGATATGCAATGCGGTCAGGCCCATGTGTATCGCCGGAGTGTTCGGCGGTCTGGATTCGGGCATCACCGACAGTACGACTTCCGTATTCCTGGAGAGCGCGTACTTCAATCCCACGTCTGTCCGCAAGACATCGAAGCGGCATGGAATCAAGACGGATGCGTCGTTCCGCTATGAGCGCGGTGCTGATCCCGAGATCGTACCCTATGCCGCAATGAGAGCCGCCCTGCTCATGCAGGAACTGGCCGGTGCCACTGTGGTGGGAAAGGTTCAGGAAGTATATCCTGAGAAGATCGAGAGGAAGCGTGTGTCTCTGAACTTCGCCCGCATGGAGGCCCTTATCGGCAAGAAGATAGGAGCGGAGACCATAATGAGTATACTCAGGTATATGGATTTTGGAATACTTTCGTCGGATTCGGAAGGAGCGGAGGTTACAGTGCCTTCGTACAAGGTGGATGTGTACCGGGAATGCGATGTGGTGGAGGAGGTGCTCCGTATCTACGGGTACAACAACGTGGAGCTTCCCGACCGTATCGTGTCTTCCTACGACAATACTCCCAATCCGGACCCTGAGGCGGTGCGCGTAAAGGCCTGTGACCTGTTGGCAGCCAACGGCTTCATGGAGTGCATGAACAACTCTCTGACCAAGGCGGATTACTACAGCGGTCTGAAGACCTATCCCAAGGAGAACCTGCCGATGGTAATCAACCCGCTCAGCTCGGATCTAAACGCCATGAGACAGACCCTGCTGTTCAGCGGTCTGGAGGTAGTAGCTCACAATCTTAACCGTCAGGCGGGCGATCTCAGGCTGTTCGAGATGGGCAATGTCTACCGCTATGAGCCGAAGGGAGAGGGCGACCCCGTCAACAATCTGGCTTCGTACAGCGAGCGGATGCATCTGGCCATGTTCATGGTCGGCAAAGGGACGCAATATTGGAGAAATACTACAGGAACTGGGCACTTCTTTGCCCTGAAAGGATATGTAGAACTGCTGCTCAGACGTATGGGCATGGATATCAATACACTGGACTTTGAGCCTGCTCCGGCTGATCTCTACTCAGAAGGTATGGTGTGCAGGATGCCGTCATCGGGCAAGATACTCCTGATGTTCGGTACGGTGGCTGCGGCCCGGTTGCGTCAGTTCGATATCAAGCAGCCTGTATTTGCGGCAGAGATAGACTGGCAGCTGCTGCTCAAGCATTATCTGAAGTCAAAGGTACTGTATAAGGAATTGTCTATGTATCCGGAGGTCAAGAGAGACCTGGCTCTGTTGCTGGACGAGAATGTCACTTTCGCTGACATCCGCAAGGCGGCGTTCGCAGCCGAGAAAAGGATTCTGCGCAAAGTGGTGCTCTTCGATGTCTACCGGGGCGACAAGATCCCGGCGGGCAAGAAACAGTATGCCATCAGCCTGACGCTGCAGGACTACGACAAGACTCTGACCGACAAATACGTAGACCAGACAGTCAACCGTATCCTCGGTGCCCTCTCACACCAGTTCGGTGCTGTCCTGCGATAATTTACAGTTATCGGAATATAAAAGAATTACTGCTTTCTGAAAACTTTGGCTCCCGAAAAGGGAGGGGACCCATGAAATGGGGAGGATTTTCAGAAAGCAGTAATTCTTTTGTTATTCTTCTAGTTGACTAGAAGAGGTAGCGGACGCTTAAGGCAATACCGCCCTGGAAAATTCCAAGGGAGTTGAAACCAGCCCCGTTATGATTGAAGTAAGGACCTATAAGAGGACGCCAGTCAAGGGATATGTTCATAGGGAACCAGAAGTTGTATTCCACTCCGATACGTCCGGCAACACCGACAAATCCGGTGATATGGTCGAATCCATACATGCCGAGACCGGCACCGACACCGGCATACCAGTTCCAGGAACCCTGCTCCTGCCATGAGTTGATGGGGAAGATCCAGTCATATGTGGCGGCTGCTTCAAGGCCGTAGAAGCCGGGTAGGCCGAAGTCAAGTTCCAACATGTTGTTGCCGAGAGTGTGCTGGTAGGTCAGTTCAAGACCATAGCCGAGACGGCCACCGATTGCGCGGGGCTGAGCGTAGACTGCAGCTGCAGTGAAAAGAGCAATTGCAATAACAATAAACTTCTTCATGATGTTTAGTTTTTAGTAGTGGATAAATTATTAGTTAAAAATAGATTACTGATGAGTTCTCCACCTCGGAGATGATGGAGTTGGCCACGCGGCTGGCCCCGAAACGCAGCAGGACGGGATTGAGCCATTCCTGACCGAGGATAGTGTCAACTATAGCGTAATATGCGGCTGCGTCCTTGGCGTTGGATATGCCTCCGGCAGGCTTGAAGCCCACTTTCCGGCCGGTCTTTCCGTAGTATTCCTTGATGCAGTCGCACATAACGATGGCCGCGAACGGGGTGGCTGCCGGTTCCATCTTGCCGGTGGAGGTCTTTATGAAGTCGGCACCGCATTCCATGGCCAGGAAAGAGGCTTCTCTTATCCTGCCGGCATCGGCCAAAGCCCCTGTCTCCAGGATGACTTTCAGCACGGCGTTACCGACTATGTCTCTGATGGAACGTATCTCTTTCTCGCAGTAACTCAAGTCTCCGTCCAGAAAACTGTTGAGAGCTAGAACTATGTCCACCTCGTCAGCACCTTCGGCCACAGCCATGCGGCATTCCAGTTCCTTGACTTCCATGAAGCTCTGGGAGGCGGGGAAGCATCCGGCGACAACAGTCGTGTGTACTCCGGGGACGGTCAGAGTCTCCTTGACAGTCCTGGCGAAATTGGGATATACACATATGGACGCAGGCGGCCGGTAGCCAGGGAAATGGGTCTGGAAATCATTTACTTTCCCTACCAGCTTGCGGACACTGGAATAAGTGTCGGTAGGCTTCAGCGTGGTCAGATCGGTCATGCCCAGGCAGGCTTTCAGAACTTCGGGAGTCATCCAGTGACTGAGATTGTCATGGATGGCCTGTATCCTTTTCTCAATAT
>CALVDI010000070.1 GCA_944326225.1 uncultured Bacteroidales bacterium
TCGGCTGCCTTCACCGCCAGCTTGCGGGCATCTTCAATTACTGCCGGTGCATCCTGGGGCTCGGAACCGAATACCTCTATGAATGTTCTGGTGTACATCGGCCCCTCGCTCTTCATGGCGAAACTCTCGTCGCAGTTGGAGATATCGGCCATGGCGCTGACACCTTCCTTGTACAGCTTCTCAAACTGTGCCCTCATGGCTTTCTGACGCTCTTCTTTGGGCGCGGACTCGCGGAGGGCGTTGATCTGGTCGATGAAACCGGACATGCCGGTAGCCTCACGGAACTTGCCTTCCAAGTGTGACAGTTCTATGTGGCAGTGCGCGTTTGTGAAGCCTGGAACCAGTATTCCGTTGTAATATTCCGTGCTGCCGGTTTCTTCAACAAGCCGTCCTGTGCCGATGACCGTCCCGTCATCCGCAAGGTCTACGTAACCGTTGCGGACAGGGTCGGATGTGATCGGGAAAATATAATTTGCAGCGATTCTTCTCATCTGGTTGTATCTCTTTTGTGATTGGTGATCTTCCTGTTGTCTGTACCGAGCAGTATGGCTGCCGGTTCTGTCAATATGTTGTGTCTTCGCTTGAGCGTCTCCCTCATCTGCCCGGACCTGATATCTTCTATGGTTGCCGGTATGGTTGCCGGCTCCGGGGATTCTGCAGCTGCACTGTCAATGCTTAGACGTATGCTGTCCTGTATCTCGATAAGCCGTTTGATCTCGTCCATGAACGGATATGCCTTGTAGAACATGAAATCCTCATCGGCATGAATAGCCGAGTCACTGAATATAAGGAAAGTGTTTACGGGCCTTTCCGCGAATACCGAGTCAAAGACCGGGGAACAAGGTACGGTCGAATCCGGTTTGAAAAACATCATTCTCATATTCTTGAACACTCTGGGAATATGTATGCCGTCAGACGTGTACAGCTCCAGTGAGTCTACCAGAGACCACAGCTTCGGGCGCTTGCCTTCCGCTTCCAGGATGTCCTGCAGTTCTACGCGTCGGCCTTCCAGCATCTCTTTGGTACGCTCGAACACATCTTTGAACTTGTCCGGCCGTTCAAGATAGAATGCTACACTCCGGTTGTAGTCCTCGGTGGTGTATCCGTATTTGTTGAATATCGGTTCGTACACGCGCATGGTGTCGGCCATTTTCCTGTATATGTATTTTGAATCTACTGCCTCGTCAGTTATGTAGATGTCGTAATATATCCTGGCCATGGTATCCTTGGGTATGATACCCTCCTGTCTCTTGCACGACAGAAAGGAAAGGGTACAGGCAAGCAGGATCAGCGTGCGGTATATTTTCTTCTGATACATAATATCCCCGTATTGTTTCAGTATGCAAATATACGCAGAAGCCGAGAGCAGAGCAAAAGAACTTGTTCAATTTTGCTATGCCGAGGCGCAACAGTATATGTGGCGCAGCCAAATTGAATATCCAAAATAAAAGCTATATTTGCATCCATATTGAAAAGCTATGCTGATACGTCCTCCGAAGCTGATAAGAACGATTTATCCGTCATTTATATGGTCTTTCCCGAAAGAGACGGACGGTCTGTTCCTTACATTTGACGACGGCCCGTGTCCCCAGGTCACACCGTGGGTGCTCGATCAGCTCGACGAGTATGGAGCGAAAGCTACATTTTTCTGTATCGGTAAGAATGTAGAGCAATACCCCGAGCTGTTCGGAGAGATAGTGCGCAGGGGACATGCCGTAGGCAGTCACACGTACAGCCATATTCCTGGATGGAGACTGCATCCCGATGATTATGTTCAGGATGTGGACATGGCGGCAGAGTTGATAAAGTCCAACCTGTACAGGCCTCCTTATGCCAAGATCACCCGGCGGCAGGCAGACATCCTGAGTCTGCGTTACAATATTGTGATGTGGAATATCCTGAGCCGTGACTACAACCGCAAACTGGGACACAAGGCCTGTGCGAGAAATGTGCTGCCCTATCTGTCTCCCGGGACCATAACAGTCTTCCATGACTCGATGAAAGCTTCGAAGAATCTATGGTACGTCTTGCCCAAGACCCTTGAGGCTGTCAGCAAGGCCGGATGGAAATGCAAACCTATATTAATATAAGATATGAAATACAATGTATTGTTGCTCGGTTCAGGCGGAAGAGAGCACGCGCTCGCCTGGAAGATAGCCGCGAGTCCGCGGCTCGGTAATTTCTATGCGTTGCCGGGTAATCCTGGAATCAATTCCCTGGCAGTGGGAATTGACGGCAGTGTGTCTGATTTCGACCTGATCCGCAGGACAATCGTGGAAAAGAAAATAGATATGGTGGTATGCGGCCCCGAGGATCCTCTTGTAGGCGGGTTGAAGGACTTCCTGCTTTCGGCTCCGGATATCAGAAAGGATCTGCTTTTTGTGGGACCGGGCAGGGACGGAGCAAGACTGGAGGGCAGTAAGGATTTCGCCAAGGAATTTATGGCAAGGCACGGAATACCTACGGCAGCATACAGGAGTTTTACGGCGGAGCAGAGGGATGATGCATCTGCCTTCCTGCGCTCGCTCAGACCTCCGTATGTGGTGAAAGCCGACGGTCTGGCTGCCGGCAAGGGCGTGATCATCTCTCAGTCTCTGGAGGAAGCGGAGGCGTCTCTGGATAATATCTTCGGAGGGCAGTTCGGATCGGCGGGGAGCAAAGTGGTTATTGAAGAGTATCTGGATGGCGTGGAAGTCTCGTTTTTTGTCTTGACTGACGGTCATGGATACCTTCTTTTGCCTGAGGCAAAAGATTATAAAAGAGTGGGAGACGGAGACAAAGGCCCCAATACAGGAGGTATGGGCTCTGTCTCACCGGTACCTTTCTGTACGTCTGATTTCGTGAATAAGGTCCGGGAAAGAATTATCAGTCCTACAGTACACGGCCTTGAAAGCGAGGGCATGGACTACCGCGGCTTTATATTCTTCGGACTTATGAACTGTGGTGGTGATCCATATGTGATAGAGTATAATGTCCGTATGGGTGATCCTGAGACCGAGTCCGTAATGCTCCGTGTGGACAGCGACCTGCTCGCCCATATGGCGGCAGCAGCGGAAGGAGATCTGTCCGGAGAGAGGATAGATGTGTCTGACCGTTCCGCTGTAACCTGTATAGTGGTCTCCGGGGGGTATCCAGGTAAATACGGCAAAGGTTATCCTATAAGTGGTCTTGAGTCTCTGGACGGCCTGACAGTCTTCAATGCGGGCACGTCGCTTAAGGATGGCCGTCTTGTTACATCCGGCGGCCGTGTCCTTGCTGTATCGGCTCTGGGAGACGGTCTGAAAGACGCACGGGACAGGGTGTATTCCAGAATTGACAATGTGGTATTTGAGGGAGCTGTCCATAGAAAAGACATTGCTCAGGATATGATAGACTGGCAGATAGAAAAAAGATGAGAGACTCGCGCCAACCGGTCATTTTGATAATCCTGTCTGCAGTCGTCGTGGTGGGACTGGCTGTCTCCGGATTTTTCATAGATAGCGGAGGCGGTGGCCTTGTTTCACCGTTGTGGCTGTCCCATGCTCTGTCTCTTGTTGCGATGCTGGTAACGGTATTGTCTCTCAATTACGTCAATTCCAACAACTTCCTTTTCACATCGGACTCCCGCCTGCTTTACCTGCCTTATATGTTGGCAATACTGGCGGTGCCGGGATGCAATGAACTGTCTATACATCATGCGGCGGCCTTTCTGACAGTCTGGGCGGTATACTATGCACTGATGTATGTCAATAGTGAAACGCACAGACTGTATTATGCCTTCATGGCGGCACTAGTATCATCGCTGTCCGCCATGCTGCTGCCGCCGATGCTTTACACTGGTGCATTCCTCCTTCTGTACTGTCTGTGGTACAGGGGGCAGGATGCTGCCAGGCTGCTGCTGGCGTTTGTGTCGGCATTGATCCTTCCGTGGGTATATGTGGCCGTATGGGATTATATATTCCATCCTTCATCTGCTTTCGTGGACAGCCTTGCCGCTTACGGGCGCTCACTTGTCCCTTCTCTGCCGTCATTCTCAGGTGTCGGGTGGAAGTGTATGATATATTTTGTCTTGTTGTCTGTTATGGGAATGAGGGCCGTAGTGTATGTCTCGACCCGGGGCAGTGAAAGAAACAAGGCCCAGAAAAACGCATTCGGTCTTTCTGCGGCCTTGTCGGTCATAGTTCTGATCCTTGAAC
>CALVDI010000071.1 GCA_944326225.1 uncultured Bacteroidales bacterium
CCGTCCTCGAATTTCTCCTTGACGATGCGTCCGGTGGTGATGGCGGCGGGCAGGTTGCGGGAGTCGTCCACCATACCGGTGAAGATCTCGTAGGGCTTGCCGTTCTGCTTGCCGACGAAGGCTATCCACTGCTCGTTGCCGTTCTTGAAGCGGATCACGTCGGCTTCAAGGGACTTGGGTCTCTTCTTGGGCTTGATGACTCCGGCGCCGTCCTTGGCCGATACGAGCACTCCGGTGCGGGAGCCGTCACGGTAGACGGTCACGCCCTTGCAGCCGGACTCCCAGGCCGTGCGGTACACCTCGGCCACCATCTCCTCCTTGATGTCGTGAGGCAGGTTGACGGTCACGCTTATCGAGTGGTCTACCCATTTCTGGAGCCTGCCCTGCATCTTCACCTTGGCCACCCAGTCGATGTCGTTGGACGTGGCCTTGTTGTAAGGTGACTTCTTGACCAGTGCGGCGACTTCCTCTTCGCTCATCTGCTTTACCTGCTCGACATCGTAGCCGTTGACAGCGCACCAGGTGAGGAAATGATGATGGAACACGTAGTACTCCTCGAAGCAGTCTCCGTTCTCGTCCTTGAAGGCTACCACTGCGTTGAGGTCATTGGGGTTGACCTTGCGGCGTCTCTTGTAGAAAGGCAGGAAGACAGGCTCGATACCGGATGTGGTCTGGGTCATCAAGGAAGTGGTTCCGGTAGGAGCTATGGTAAGCATGGATATGTTGCGGCGGCCGTAGCGGACCATGTTGTCGTAGAGATCCTCGTCCTCCTTGCGGATGCGGGCGATCATCGGGTTGTTCTCCTCGCGCCTGGCGTCGAAGATGGGGAATGCTCCTCTCTCCTTGGCCATGTTGACGGATGACGCATAGGCAGCAAGAGCCAGGGTCTTCTGCACCTTGACGGCAAAGTCGATCGACGCATCTGAGCCGTAGGTCAGCCCGAGAGCAGCCAGCATATCGCCTTCTGCGGTGATACCCAGGCCAGTGCGGCGTCCGCCAAGGGATTTCTCGCGTATCTTGAGCCAGAGCTCGTATTCGGTGCGCTTGACATCTTCGTCCTCGGGGTCGCTCTTGATCTTTTCCAGGATAGCCTCTATCTTCTCCATCTCCAGGTCGATCAGGTCGTCCATAAGCCTCATGGCCTTGGTCACATGCTCCCTGAACAGGTCGAAGTCAAACGATGCCTCGCGTGTAAACGGATCCTTGACATAGGAGTAGAGGTTCATGGCTATGAGCCTGCATGAGTCATAGGGGCAGAGGGGAATCTCACCGCAGGGGTTGGTGCTTATGGTCTTGTAGCCCAGGTCTGCATAGCAGTCCGGGATGGACTCGCGGATGACGGTGTCCCAGAAGAGCACTCCGGGCTCGGCGGACTGCCAGGCGTTGTGGATGATTTTCTTCCACAGGGCGGCGGCGTCAATCTCCTTGGTCACTTTGGGATTGTCCGAGTCGATAGGGTATTTCTGTATATAAGGCTTGCCGCTGAGGGCGCAGCGCATGAATTCGTCGTCAATTCTTACGGATACGTTGGCTCCGGTCACCTTGCCTTTCTCGAGCTTGGCGTCGATGAAGTTCTCGGCATCCGGGTGCTTGATCGATATGGTCAGCATGAGGGCTCCGCGGCGACCGTCCTGGGCGACCTCGCGGGTGGAGTTGGAATACCTTTCCATAAAAGGCACGACTCCTGTGGAGGTTAGGGCACTGTTGAGTACCGGACTTCCGGTAGGACGGATGTGCGACAGGTCATGACCCACACCGCCGCGGCGTTTCATCAGCTGCACCTGCTCCTCGTCTATCTTCATGATACCGCCGTATGAGTCGGCCTCGTGCTTGTTGCCGATGACGAAGCAGTTGGACAGAGAGGCTATCTGGTAATTGTTGCCGATACCGGCCATGGGACCTCCCTGAGGGATGACATATCTGAAATCCTTGAGCAGCTCGTGAATCTCGGCTGCGGACATGGGGTTGGGGTATTTGGCCTCAATCCTGGCGAACTCGTTGGCCAGTCTCCAGTGCATCTGCTCCGGGGATGTCTCGTACAGGTTGCCGAAGGAGTCCTTCATGGCGTATTTGTTGATCCATACGGAGGCGGCCAGCTCATCTCCGTGGAAATACTCCCTGCTTTCCTTCAATGCTTCATCGTAAGTATTGGTATTCATGCTGTTAGCTATTATTATTCAGGTCAAAAAGTTTTGCAAGTTATGACTTAATACGGCTTTGGCAAAGGAAGTTCCGCTAAAGTTATCAACGGAGTTTTTAACAACAGTTGCGGCAGCAGCTGTTGCAGTCTGAAAATTCGCCTCTTAGCCTTCTCTCGGTCAGGGAAGCCATCCTTTCTTTCAGTTCCGGGGAACTTATCTTGTCCAGTACGGCGTATGCAAATGCCAGCTGCTGAAGCACTTTCGCTTCTTTCAAGGGGATGCCTCGGGAGCGCATGTAGAACAGCTCGTCCTCGTTCAGCCGGCCGTTGGTGGCTCCGTGCGAGCATTTTACGTCATCGGCGTAGATCTCGAGCTGGGGCTGGGCGAAGGCGCGGGCATCGCGGTCGAGCAGGAGGTTGTGGCACTCCTGGTAGGCCTCGGTCTTCTGTGCGTCCGGGAAGACGTGGATCAGGCCGTTGAAGTATGCGGTGGCGCTGTTGTCCAGGATGCCCTTGAACAGCTCGCGGCTGTGACATTCCGGTACACGGTGCAGGACATTCAGGGTGTTGGATACTTTCTGCGTACCGTCCACCAGATAAAGCCCGCTGATGTCGCATTCGGCGTGAGGGCCGTCCAGGCTGAGGTTTATCCTGTTGTCTATCACTCCGCCGTGAATGGTGAGGATGACGGCCTTGAGCGAGGCTCCCCCGGCCAGCCGGATGTCGTATGAGGTGTTGTGAGCAGCTTTGTTGTGCTCGTTCTGCATGATGACGATGTCGGCCGAGGCTCCTGCCTCTACGGTGATCTCTACCTTCTCGTCGGTGCGGAACGGATTCTCCGCAAATGTGTGGGAGCAGAGTATGAGCTTGGCGGAGCTGCCTTCCGCAAAGTGGAAGCGGCTCTCCATCAATATGTCCTCGGGATGTTTTTCTGTCCTTATGCTGATGACCTGCAGGGCCTCTTCGTAGAGTTTACCTTTTTCAAAGCGGATGTCAAGGGGCCTTCCGGTACCCTGGACTCCGCCGTCGATCATGAATATCTGGCGGCTGCCCTTGAGCGGTACCCTGCAGCGGAACCCGCCTTCTATATTGTGCGCGGGGGCATATATATAATTGTCTGCCATATGTCCGCCTCCTAGCCGTTGATGATCCAGTCGTAGCCTCTCTCCTCGATCTCCCTGGCCAGCTCCTTACCGGCCGTCTTTATGATGCGGCCCTTGTAGAGCACATGCACCACATCGGGAACGATATAGTCCAGCAGTCTCTGATAGTGGGTGATGACGATGGAGGCGTTGTCCGGCCTCTTGAGCTTGTTGACACCGGTGGCGACTATCCTGAGCGCGTCCACGTCCAGTCCGCTGTCGGTCTCGTCCAGGATGGACAGGCGGGGCTCCAGCATGGCCATCTGGAAGATCTCGTTGCGCTTCTTCTCTCCGCCCGAAAAGCCCACATTGACTCCCCTGGACGAGAAAGAGGGGTTCATCTCCACTATCTCCATCTTGCTGCGCATCAGCTTGAGGAAGTCCGCGGCGTTAAGAGGCTCGAGGCCCCTGTGCCTGCGGTGTTCGTTGACGGCGGTGCGCATGAAGTTGACGTTGGTCACTCCGGGGATCTCGATAGGGTACTGGAAGCTCAGGAAGATGCCTTTCCATGACCTTTCCTCCGGGCTGAGTTCCAGAAGATTGTGCCCGTTGAAAGTCACCTCTCCGGAAGTGACGGTGTAGTTGTCCCTGCCGGCCAGAACCGCTGACAGGGTGGATTTGCCGGAGCCGTTGGGTCCCATGATGGCGTGGGTCTCGCCTTCGCGTATCGTCAGATTGATGCCGCGGAGTATCTCCTTGTCGCCTACACTGGCGTGCAGGTCCTTGATCTCGAGTAGTATCTTGTTTTCTGCCATAATCCTTTCATTTTGACAATCTGCAAAAATACAATAAAATCCGGAAAATGTAG
>CALVDI010000072.1 GCA_944326225.1 uncultured Bacteroidales bacterium
TTCGAGTCTACTGAGATTACTCCCTGGGCGCTGGAGCACAGGGCTATAAGGCCGGCTAAGACGGCCATGACAGTTCTCTTGAAGTTCATAGTCAGTTTATTTGAACAGTTCGGCTACTTTCTCCGCCAGAGCCTCTCCGCGGACATTCTCAGCCACGATGCGGCCGTCGGCATCCACGAGGTACATCGTAGGGATGGCCCTCACCTTGTAGAGCTTGGCGATGTCGGACTCATCGAGGAAGTTAGGCCATGTAAGCTGCTCATCCTCGATGGCTTTCTTCCAGTCCTCCGCATTTTTGTCTCTGGAGATGCTTATAATCTGGAAGCCTCTGGAGCCGTACTTGGCATAGAGACTCCTGAGGTTGGGTATCTCCCTGCGGCAGGGGGCGCACCACGATGCCCAGAAATCGATCAGGATGTATTTCTTGCCCTCACTGAGCTGCGCAAGGGAATATTCCTTTCCGGAAGCGTCCTTGACGGTGAAGTCGGGCACCTTCTCACCTATCATTCCGGCGGGATACAGTTCGGCACGCACCATCTTTCCATAATAGGAATCCTTAGCCTCCTGGCTGAAAGCCTCATATACGGGACGCATGTCCTCGGACAGATATGTCGTCAGGGATATCATCATCAGGGGTGCCCAGAAAGAGTCCTTGTTGTCCATGAAAGTCTTGTTGTACAAGGAATCCAAGGTGCTGAAGAACTTATGCTCGTCTGCCAGCATCGCTTTTCCGGCCTTGCTGTTCATGAGTTCCTCGACCTTCCTGGTATCGCCCTTTCCCTTTGCCTCTCCGACAGCAGCGATTATCTCTGCATGCCTGCGCTGATTGGCACTGAAAATCGAGTCCATTCCGTAGCGCACCTGCATGAGTTCATAATAACGGTCGCTCATAGGAGAGCCGGTCACTTTGAGAGCTTCCAGCCCATAACTTGCCGTGCCGTCAGCGTCGGCAGAGGATGACACTGAGCCCGATATCTCCATTTTGGTATTTTCCACCATGAGATTGCGGTAGCCGTAGGCATCCTTCACTATCAGCGACACGGCCGTAGGCTGCTCCACGATACCGGTGAAGGTAAACTTACCGTCCGTTACGGTTGCCTCCGCCAGAGGATCCATCACCTCGTGAGCGACAGGTATAAGCTGAACGACCGCATTGTCGGGGATACCCTCGACTGAACCCTTGATGATGTAACCGCCCTTTGGCGCCTTCGGGCCGCATGCCGAGACAGCTGCGACAGATGCGAAGAGGAGAACCAGTTTAAAAAGATTACTTTTCATTTTACATTGATTTTATGTTATCTGTCTACATTCTGCGTAATGGTGCCGTTTCCGGGGTTGTTGATGGCTCCGGCCGGGAATGGCATGGTCCATAAATGAGAGCCGGGGCTGAGGGTATAGGTCCGGCCGTCGTATTCCTTGGTCAGGGTGCGGGCGTAGGTACCTTCGGCGTTGAAGCGGCGGGCGTCGGCGAAGGGCACGATGGAGAAAATCAGCTCGTTGTCCTTGGTCCGGCGGATAAGGCTAATGGCCTCCTCAAGGTCTGCTGCGGTCAGAGGCGCGTACACATCCGGACGGATACGGGTCTGGCGCACGGTGTTGAGCACGTCCATGGCACCGGAGATGTCTCCACCGCGGGCCAGGCACTCGGCCTTGATGAGGTAGACCTCGCAGGTGGTGAGTCCGCCCCAGTTGAAATATCCGTTGCCCACTCCGTCATAGTAGGTATCCTGGTTCTCGGAACGGTATTTCCAGCGGGACATGAACTTGGCGTCTCCTTTCTCGAAACGCTCCGCCCTCCAGACCGGAATATCCAGTTCGTTGGTGGTATAGTTCGGAGAGCCGTTGCCGCAGCGGAAATAGTAATTCTCCACGTAGGAATAGTCTGTCGGGGTAGGCAGGCCGGTATAGTCGTCAGGATTCTCTATGGCGGCGATATGGTCGTCATAATAGGCGTTCCAGTCGTAGAGAGCGCTGTTCTGGCCCAGGGCCAGTTCCGCATACTCCAGAGCCTTGGTGTAGTCCTGCATCTGGAGGTAGACACGGGCCAGGAGAGCGTAGGCTGCACCAAGGTTCGGATGTATCACCGTCATGGACTCCTCGGGCAGACCTCCGTCTATGGCTTCCTCCACTCCCTGGATGATGAAGTCATACATCTCCTGTATGGTCACCTGCTCACTGGGAGCATCGATTACCGAATTGACAATGAGAGGCACACTAAGTTTTTCACCTGCAGTGGCGGCCTCATACGTGTCGGCATAATAGTTGACCAATACGTAGTAGCAGAGGGATCGGATAACCTTGGCGTATGCTATCACCTCCGCACGCTCGGCATCCGTAGCCTCGGTCGCAGTGGGGACATTCTCTATGATGAGGTTGCAGGAGGAAATAGCGGAGTACAGCTGATAATATGTACCCTCATCCGAGTTGTTCAGCATGATACGGTCGGCCGACTCATCCCACATGTAGTTGGCCCGGGTAAGGGTGGGACTGTTGAGATTGGAGACGGTCACATAGTAGTCATTCAGCAGATAAAGGGCGTTGCTGACGGGAGTCTGTCCGATGGTGTACTCGTCACGCAGCAGTGACTCGAAGTCTGCAAGCGTAGTGGGTATCTTCTCTCCCTTAGGAACGATATTCAGGTAATCGTCGCATGACGAGAAGACCGGAAGGCATGCTATGATGAATATGTACAGAAACTTTTTCATAAGTATCATTTTTATCTACGTTAGAAATTCAAATAAAGGCCGAGAATGAAGGTCGGCTTGTTGTAGCCTCCCAGCAGGTATTTGGCCTCGGGACTTGCCGCTATCATGAAGAGGTTCTCCGCTGCCAGCATGATGCGCGCGCTCTTCATGGCCATCTTGCTGCAGGCATTGGAAGGGAGCCTGTAGGTAAGCGACAGGTTGTTCAGGGAGAGGTTGGAGGCATCTATGATATTGATGGAGGACTGGGCGTACATGCTGTAATAGTTGGAGTTGTACAGCGGGTTCTCGGAAGAGATGTAGCGTGGTACGTCTGTATGGGCCTCGTCACCGGGCTGCTGCCAGCGGTCGGCAATGCGGTTGCTTACAGGAGCTATGCTGCCGTTGATGAACGGAATGCTGGTATTGCGCATCTTGTGCCCACCCTCGAAGAGGAACTGAGCCGCCAGTTCCCAGTTGCGCCACCTGAGATTGAGGTTAAGAGCGCCGCTGTAAACAGGCACTGTCGTTCCGAAATAGAGCAGGTCCTCGATATCGGACGGGGTCATATCGTCGTACAGTTCTCCGTTACGGTCGTAGAGCTGAGGGGTTCCCTGTTCGCTCAGACCTGCCCACTGGTAGCCGTAGATGGCGTTGTAGGGATTTCCGATGCGGGGATAGGCCGTAGGATAATCAATCAGGAGGAAGGACACCGGGGCCTCCACATTGACGTAGGTCACCTCATTCCTGTTGTAACTGAAGATAGCGCCTATGTCAAATCTCCAGTCACTGGTGCTGACCGCCGTACCGTTCAGGGAGATCTCAAAGCCTTCGTTGACCATCTCTCCGTTGTTGATGGTGTAGGTGCTGTAGCCCCAGCCCTCGGTCGGCACGCCGTTGGTGTTGGTCAGAAGGTCCGTACCGTTTTTATAATAGTACTCCACCGTACCGCTCAGCCTGTTGTCCAGCAGGGAGAAGTCTACTCCGACGTTGGTGGTGGCTGTCTTCTCCCATCTCAGATTGGGATTCGGGCGGCTCTGAATGGTTCCGGAAATACCGCCTACATGCTGGTTGCTGCCGAAATAGGCCGTCATATACGGGGCGGAGTTCTTCGCGATGTTACCGCCGATACCGTAGCTGAAACGCAACTTGAGCATATCGACCCAGTCCGCACCCTGCATGAATTCCTCGCGGTCGATGTTCCAACTGGCTCCCACGGACCAGATGGGACGTTTCTG
>CALVDI010000073.1 GCA_944326225.1 uncultured Bacteroidales bacterium
CATCATGACTCTCGGACTGGCCGTGTTCGTCTTCGGCTGGACCGCATTCCTCAACCCTCATGAGATTACCGGAGGCGGCATCGCCGGTCTTGCATCAGTGATTCACTACGGTATCAACAGCATCCCCGTCTCCTACGCCAAGTTCGCGATAGACATACTGCTGCTGGTCGTAGGATTCATCATCCTGGGCAAGGGATTCGGCATCAAGACGATATACTGCGTGGCCATGAGCTTCGTGTTCTTCCAGTTCATGCCTATGATTCCGGGGCTGACAAGCCTGTCCGCCGGCATTACGGACAATCTGATCAACGCCCTCATCGGAGGTGCCATGAGCGGTATCGGTATCGCCATCATCATCACCCAGGGCGGCAGTACCGGCGGTACAGATATCATCGCGCTCTCCATCAACAAATACAAGAACATCTCTCCGGGACGTATATACCTCGTATGCGACTCCCTTATCGTAATGTCGATTCTGCTTGTCAACGACAAGACCCTGGCCGACGTAGTATACGGATTCGTGGAGATCATAGCCTTTTCCTACGCCGTGGACATGTTCCTGACCGGCTCGCAGCAGTCCGTCCAGACCCTCATACTCTCGGAGCACAACGACGAGATAGCGGCCAGGCTCCAGACCCTGAGCATCGAGGGCAACCGATCGGTAAAGTCCGTACAGTGGTCCACTGAGGGTGAGAAGAAGATGCTGATGGTAGTCAGCCGCAAGAGCTATTCAAACGACATCGTAAAGACAGCCAAGCAGATAGACCCCAACGTTATCCTAATGACGGTACCTGTGACAGCCGTTTACGGTATCGAGGGGAAAAATCAATAATACTTCCTACGACACCCTGTTCAAGTCCTTGACCAGGACATTCTTAATCTGCAGCAGCAGCTTGAGCCGGTGCATTACGTCCTGCTGGGCCTCAGTGTCCGCGTCCTGCTGCATCTGCCTGAGACTTTCCATGAGCTGCGAGCAGGTGTATTCCACATACTTGAGTTTGTAGACCAGCACTGCCTTGGGGACATTCTTGTCTATCACATTTCGTTCCGGAATCTGGGCCTTGATGTATTCCTTCACCTTCAGCTCGTACTTGTCCTCTGTGATATCCACCACAGTCTTAGTCACTTCCAGATCACCGCAGTTAACCATACGGTGCATTATCCCGGTCTGAAGGTCATCAGAGGCAGGAGCCGTCTCCCCGGCAGCATCCAGCAGTTCCTTCCGAAAGTCAAAATACAGCCCGTATATCTTCCGGTACAGGGGATTGTGAAACTCCAGGTCATCATTGGACAGGTTGGCGGAGATATATTCGTTCACGGTTATCTCCATCACCGGAGCCTCCGCCCCGTACTTCTGATGATCCTCGAACGTCATCAGGCACTCCCCGAACTTCAGCAGATAATACAGCAGCTCCCTTTCCGACAGGTCCAGGACCGGGACCGGACTGAAAGACACCTGCCCCGCACCGGCACCGCGGTCCGCCCCCGAAAACTCTCCTACCGCCGCATCGCCCTCCTCGGCGGCAGCGGCATACCGGGCCTCCTTCTCCTCCCTCCTGCGCCGCTCGTATTCTCCTGACTCTATCTTCCTGCGCCTTATCCGCGCCACCTCGGAGAAAAGCATGTCCTCCTTCATGGACAGCCGCTGAGCACACTGCTCGACATACAGCGAGCGCGTTATCTGATCGGGTATCACCGCTATGGTGTCGATGATATCCCTTATCAGCTCAGCCTTCTGTATCGGATCCTTCTGGATGTCCGATGAAAGCAGCGCATACTTGAACTCTATGAAATCCGTCTCGTGCTCCTGGAGAAAATCCAGAATCTCCTGCCGGGTATGAGCCCGGGCAAACGAATCCGGATCGTGACCGTCCGGCAGCAGGGCCACCTTGACGGTCATACCCTCCTCGAGCAGCATATTGATTCCGCGCAGAGCGGCCTTGATACCGGCCGAGTCTCCGTCGTACATCACTGTCACATTGTTGGTAAAACGCTTTATCAGCCTTATCTGCTCGACTGTCAGGGATGTGCCCGAAGAGGCGGTGACATTCTCTATCCCGGCCTGATGCATCGATATGACATCGGCATAGCCCTCTACCAGATAGCATTTCTGCGCCCTGGCTATTGCGGACTTGGCCTGATATATCGCATACAGGGAGCTGCTCTTGTGATAGATCTCGCTTTCGGGAGAATTGAGGTACTTGGCGACGCTCTTGTCGTCTTTCAGCGTCCGGGCTCCGAAAGCTATGATGCGGCCGCTGAGCGAATATATCGGGAAAATGACTCTCTCGCGGAACTTGTCCACCAACTCTCCTCCGTGCTCATAGCACAGGCCGGTGGAGATCAGGAACTCTCTCTTGTACCCGGCTCTCAACGCAGCCTCTGCCAAGGACGGCACCGGCGGCTCTCCGACAAATGATCTGCCGGAAGGCGACCAGCCCAGCCC
Organism: uncultured Bacteroidales bacterium; assembly: GCA_944326225.1. Taxonomy (GTDB): domain Bacteria; phylum Bacteroidota; class Bacteroidia; order Bacteroidales; family UBA932; genus Coprenecus. The sequence goes on from CALVDI010000073.1 coordinate 2,447, forward strand.
GAATTTCCGTATGGTCTCCTCGGAGAAGCCGCGCTTCTGCCTGAAATAGGACAGTCCCACGGAATGTCCCTCAGCGGAACCGAACAGCATGTCGGTGTAGTATTTGGCCGCAAACTCCGACACGGCCATCATCGACTCTCTCTTCAGACGGTCCTGCGCATCCTCCTGAGTCTCTTCCTGCTCGTGTACCTCTATTCCGTACTTGCGGGCCAGATATTTCAGGGCCTCGGGATAGGTCATCTGCTCGTGCTCCATGATAAAGGTTACGGCACTGCCGGCCTTGCCGCATCCGAAGCACTTGAATATACCCTTGCTCGGAGAGACAGAGAACGACGGGGTCTTCTCGTTGTGGAACGGACAGCATGCGATATAGTTCGCCCCGCGCCGCCTGAGCGTCACGAAGTCGCTGATCACGTCCACGATGTCAGCCGCGTCCAGTATCCTGTCTACCGTTTCCCTGTCAATCATGCACCAAAAATAATAAAAAAACCGCCTCGTCACTCACAAAATCCCGCGCCTCTCAGAAGCCCGTCCCGCAGCTGCCTGTACCTTTGACGTTTTTTATGTATGGAAAATCTGAGGGAGATTCCCTTATCGGATTTTATGCGTCGGGATAGCGGGACTGTCCCGTGGATATGAAAAGGAATGAGAGCGGGACAGCCACACTATTGACGGAAACCCCATAGCTGGACTTTGGGCCTCATATCGTCATATCCGCGGGATGTGCGGACATCAGCATTTAAGGCAGCAACCTGATTATCATTAAGTTATGGACTTATAGAATGGATTTCGAGGTCTTACGAGGCGGCGAAATCCATCGGTTACGAGAAGAATACGCTGATTAACAAAGCCTTAGCAAATAAGCCGATGCCCGTACTTCCCGTTTGCCATCTGGTCTTGTAGTACAAGATTTGCATGAATGGCAAGGTCTAATATCCTTTGACGTAATTTCTTAGTATCCATAGCAATCAGTCTTTATTCAGAAACAGGTTGCAAAATTCGTTCAGTTTCTCCTGCATACGTTCCTGTGGAATAAGGATACGCTTGTATTCAGCTATCATTGTCGGGCTCATGCTACGGCTCATGGCATATTCCACCACTACCCGATCTGCTTCAGGACAGAGAATTATACCAATGGACGGATTCTCGTTGGAACGTTTTACATCCCGGTCAAGTGCTTCCAAATAAAATTCCAACTGTCCGAGATCGCGAGGATGAAACTTCGTCTTTTTCAGTTCCACAGCGACCAATGCCTGCAATCCACGATGAAAGAACAGCAAATCGGCTTTAAATGTAGACGCCCCGATATTGAGACG
>CALVDI010000074.1 GCA_944326225.1 uncultured Bacteroidales bacterium
AGATAGAGTTTGAAAGGGACGCTGATGGCGGTGCCAAACTCGAAAGCGATGTCTTTATAGGCGTATGTGCCGCCATACCGCCCTTTCCTGACCACGATGCCGATGGCATTGGTACTCTCAATCCATTCGGATGCGCTCAGACGAAACTTGGCAAACCTGCCTGCTTTCTAAAGTGGTCAAATTCGACCACTTTAAAACCGGGATTATGAATCATCTCCCACGTACCCAAAAACTCGATGGTATATCTGTTGCGCATCCAGTTCTTGATAATATCAGCGGCACGGCTGTCTCCATCTTTGGCGCCCGCCATATCCGTCAGCGATATGTAATCTCTATCCGCCAGTGCCAGGACAGTAATATCCGAGCCTTGTACTTTAATTTTTGCCATCGCCTGTCAATTTTATGTTATGCCCAGCAAAGGTAAGCAGACTTTCCCGGACGGCGTTACCACTTCCGTAAAAACAACTACTTACAGCAGGGCGGTGATGGCTGTGGCCGGGATGTCCAGCCGGGAGAAGGCGAACATCTTCTTGCCGAGGTCTTTCAGGGAGGCCCCGATGTGCCAGACGTCCGTCCCGTCGATAATCAGGAAGCGGTCATGGCACTTCTTGTAGACATGGATGCTTATCGGAGGATACTGGCTGCTGTGCTTCTGCAGGTCCAGTTGCAGCTGGCGGCTGACGGTCTGTGTGTAGATGTCGGCTTTCACGCCGGCATTACGCTTACTTAACATCAGCAGCACCGACTCGTTCACGTAGTTGTCTATCAGCAGGATTGATTTCTTTGCCGAGCGTATCAGGTCAGTGGCGAACTTGTAGGCGTCGAATATCTGCCCGTCGTAGAATACGCCTTCCACGGGTGGCAGCGAGGTGCGGACGAAGAAGTCCACCTTATCCGTCAGGTATTCTATCTGCCTTTCGTGCTTCTGGAGCCTTGTATCCATCTGTTCCAGCCGATAGTTGATGACATGGCCTTTCAGCAGATATTCTTTCAGCACTTTGTTCGCCCATTGCCGGAACTGTGTACCACGATGACTTTTTACCCGGTAGCCCACAGAGATGATAATGCCACCAGCAGCATCATTTAAGTCAAACAACTCAGGAAAGAAGACATAAACGGTAATCACTGCAGCACCCACTGCAGCATAAAGAAGTGAGAGACAAGCACTTACCGACACAATGCGTACTTTCTGCGCATATCGGAACGCCCGGAAAGAACACACCGGAATCACATATCGATGAATATCAAGAACTTACAAATACGCACCGCTCCCCTACTTACCATTACCGTCACGGACTGCCTGCCGACTCTACACTTTCATGACACGACCGCTTCCACAACGGCAGCGTTTCCCGCAATTCACTGCCGTTGCGGAAGGATGGGAGGAAGGATTTACAGATATTGCTTAGTGACTGAGCGTGGAGCGGAAAGAACACCGGAAGGGACGCCGAAGTAGAGGAGCTCGCCTCCGGAGCCGCCACCGTAGGGTCCGAGCTCGATGAGCCAGTCGGCGGACTTGATCAGGTCTGTGTTGTGCTCGACGAGGATGACAGTGTTGCCGGCCGAGACCATCGAGCGGAACAGGCGGCCGATATGCTCCACATCCTTGAAATGCAGGCCGTCCGTCGGCTCGTCAAGAATGAATATCCTGCGGCTCTGACCGAGGCGTGAGGCCAGTTTCATGCGCTGGAGCTCTCCGCCGGAGAGAGTAGACAGAGCCTGATTCAGATGCAGATAGACCAGTCCGACATCCATCAGCGGCCGCAGCTTCTCCTCTATCACCGTACCTGCGAAATACTTCGATGCCACCCGCACCGTCATGTCCATCACCTGAGCGATATTGTACTCTCCGCGGATCTTATATTGCAGGGCCTCGGGCGAATAGCGCAGACCTCCGCAGGCCTCGCAGACCGTCTCCACCGAATCCATGAAAGCCATCTCGGAGACGATTACCCCCTTGCCTCCGCAGACCGGACAGCCGCCCTTCGAGTTGAAGGCGAACCAGTCCGCGCTGACCTTATTTTCCTTGGCGAAAATCTTCCGGATGTCGTCGGCCACGCCCATATAGGTGGCCGGTGTGGAGCGGAGGGATGCTCCGATATTTTTCTGACTGATATACTCGATGTCCTCCTGCACCGGATATGCGTCCATCAGGCACTGGATCAGCGAGCTCTTGCCCGAGCCGGCCACTCCTGCCACAACCGTCAGCACCCCGAGGGGGAAGTCCACCGAGATGTGCTTGAGATTGTGCAGCGAAGCATCCTCCACCTTGAAGAAAGACTTGGGCTGCAGCGGGGCCGGATTGAAATCCGAGGTCATCTCCAGCATACGGCCGGTATCGGTGCCGCTCTTCAGCAGCCCTTCCAACGGGCCCTCGTACATTATCCGGCCGCCTTCCATTCCGGCACCGGGACCCATGTCCACGATGTGGTCCGCGATACGGATCATCTCCTTGTGGTGCTCGACGAGCAGGACCGTATTGCCGTGGTCACGGAGCTTGCGGACCGAGTTCTTGAGCAGGGCGATGTCGTGGTTGTGCAGGCCGACGCTGGGCTCGTCGAGGATGTAGAGCAGGTCGGAGAGGGACGAGTTGATGTACTTGGCTATCTTGCATCTCTGGGCCTCGCCGCCGGAGAGCGTACCCACCGAACGGTCTAAGGTCAGGTATCCCAAGCCTATCTCCACCAGGGCTTCGAGCCGGCGGAGCACAGCCTGCCTTATGTCCTGGGCCAGCGGACTTTCGAGCATTCCGCCCGGCTGAGGCTCTGCCAGCCACTGACGCAGTTCCGACACAGACATGGCCGTCACCTCCGCGATGTTCTTCCCGTCTATGCGGCAGGTGAGCACCTTGGGATTGAGCCGGGTGCCGCCGCAGTCTGGGCAGATACCGGTGCGGAGCATGGGGTCCAGGACCTTGCGGTGCAGCAGGCCTTCCTCGGAGTTGATGATGCTGCGGTACATGCGGGGTACCAGTCCCTCGTATTTGGCTGTCTTGGGCCAGTTCGACGGAGGGTTCTTGAGGCGGATCTGGGGCGAATAGAGGAAGAGGTCCAGCTCCTCGGGGGTGTAGTCGCGGATCTTCTTGTCGAGGTCGAACAGGCCGCTGTGGGCGTAGCGGATCCATCTCCAGCCGCCTTTGTGGAATGCGATGTAGTGAATCGTATCCTCGTCATTGAGGCTCTTGTCGAAGTCCACCAGCTTGTGGATGTCCAGCTCGCGTATCTCTCCTAAGCCGGAGCACCGGGGGCAGCTGCCCTGCGGATGGTTGAAGGAAAATGTATCGGAATATCCTACGAAGGGCTGTCCTACGCGGGAAAAGAGGAGGCGCAGCAACGGGTGGATGTCCGTGTAGGTGGCTACCGTCGAGCGGGAATTGGAGGCCGGTTTCTTCTGGTCAATGACTATCGCCACGGGCAGGTTCTCCACGCTGCCGACATGCGGACGGCCATACTTCGGTAAGTACTGCTGCACGAATGACGGAAAGGTGTCGTTGAGCTCGCGGCGCGACTTGGCCGCCACAGTATCCAGCACCAGCGAGGACTTGCCCGATCCGGACACTCCGGTAAACACCGTTATCCGATACTTCGGGATGCGCAGCGAGACGTGCTGCAGGTTGTTCTCGCACGCATCGTTAATCGTTATATATTCTCTGTCTGTCATAATTCGTAAATCTATTCACTTAAACCGCAACGGCACCGAATCGCAGGA
>CALVDI010000075.1 GCA_944326225.1 uncultured Bacteroidales bacterium
TTCGAGATATAGTCACTGACACTGTATCCGAGCAGCCAGCCGGCAAACGAAAGCCCGGCCTGGAACACCGCAAAACACAGGATAATCTTAAGTATCTGCCTGCGCCCGAGACTGCCCTGCGTACATATTCCGCCCGTAAGCGATACCGCAAATGTGTCGAAACAAAGGCCGGCGGCCAGTAAAAAAAGCTCGATATAACTCATAAACCAGTTTATCTCAATGGTGTACGGTTCTTGATTGACATCCCGAGAGTCAGCGAGTCAGTATACTCCAGGTCATCCCCGAAGCCGACTCCCCGGGCGATGGCGGAAATCCTGACATCCTTGCCGGAAAGCAGACGCTTTATATAATACGATGTCGTCTCGCCCTCCATTCCCCGACTGATGGCCAGAATCACCTCCTGCACGTCCTCAGAAGAGACCCTTTCCACCAGAGAATCTATATGCAGGTCATCCGGCCCGATGCCGTCCATCGGCGATATGACTCCGCCAAGCACGTGATACACACCGTTGTACTCCCCGGTCTCCTCTATGCTCATCACGTCCCGCACACTCTCCACAACACATATCACAGAGTGATCCCGATGAGAATCAGCACATATCGGACACACATCTCCCTCAGATATCATATTGCAGACACTGCAGTTCCGTACCTCAGTCCGAAGTCTGATCAGTGCATTGCCCAACCGCACGGCCTCCTCCTCGGGGCGACGCAGCAGAAAAAGCGCCAGTCTCAGCGCAGTCTTCTCCCCTATCGACGGCAACGCGCTCAGGGCATCCACGGCTTCTTTCAACAACGGTATCATCATCGTATATTATTCTGATTCTGGTAAAATCTCACAAGTCCGTCTCCTGCACTCGCCTCCACATTCAGCACTTCTATCTTGAATTCCGATGCTACGGAACGCAGGACATCCCCGTACACAGCCGCAACCGAACCTACAGCTGCCAGCGGCAGATCCGGCCGATCGTAGCGCAGCACATTTCGTCTTATAAATGCCCTGAAACCATCCTCCAGGAGCTCACGTACATACTCCTGACTCTCATGTCTTTTCAGGAACAGGGAGAATGAGGCCAGATACCGCGACGGCATATCGGCACGGTATACCCTGTCCACTATTGAAGCGTAACTTAGCGGGCCGAATTCCTCCTCCAAGGCCTGCGACAAACTTTTCGGCAACATGCCTTTTATATAATCCGACAGCAGACGTTTACCCAGCCATGCCCCGCTTCCCTCATCCCCGAGGATAAAACCGCCTGCCGGAATATTCCGCACTATCCTGCCGCCCAGATACAGTCCGCTGTTCGAGCCGGTTCCCAGGATGGCCGCGATGCCGTCACTACCGCCCAGGGAGGCCATGGCTGCCGCAGTCAGATCAGAGCCCACGGTAACAGTGAATCCCGGCAGGATTCTTCTGAAAGCATCAGAGACAGCTTCCGCTGCCTTTTCCGAGACCACTCCCGCCCCGTAAAAATACAGCTTCCCTTCCTTACCGACACATTCAAGCAAAGCCCCTCCGAAGGCCCGCTCCATCTCCTCAACACTCTGATACACAGGATTAACACCGGCAGACACTACCCGCCTTACGGGAGCGTCATCCTCCAGTATCCTCCAGTCTATAGAGGTCGCACCGCTGTCCGCGACTACAATCATAACGAATCGGCATTAAATTTGTCGGCAAAAGTACATAAAAAACCTTTTCAAAGACAATGAATGAAACACAGACGATAGAGCTGCTGCGCCGCTACGCCGACAAGTACAACGACATGAGGTACTTCGAGGAGGACCCGATCATATTCCCGAAGCATTTCGCGGCACTGCTGGCAGAGGGGAAGGCCTCGCTGCAGGATGTGGAGACTGCGGCCGCCATTGCAGCGCACCTGGCCTGGGGACGCAGGAGCATGATCGTAAGGGACTGCACCAGAGCGATGGACGAGATGGGCTGGCAGCCTTACGAATACGTCAGGGCCGGGCAATACAGGGACGAAGACAAATCCCTGCACCGGACGGTCAAATGGAGCGAGTTCGCAGCCATCTGCCGCAGGATAAAAGAGTTCTACGACAGCGACGAGAGTATGGAAGTCCTCTCCCCGGGACAGATGCGGACAAGGATATACGGGCAGAAGGACGACCCGTCTGCGGCCAACAAGAAGATACACATGCTGCGCCGGTGGATGGTCCGCGACGATGGGAAAGTGGACATGGGACTGTGGAAGCACACCGACAAACGGAACCTGATCATTCCGCTTGACGTACACGTACACAGAACTGCCTCGCAACTAGGCATAACACAGAGGAAAAGTGCTGATATACGGACTGCTGAAGAGATAACAGCCTTCCTCCGCAAGGCTTTCCCGGATGACCCTGCGCTGGGCGACTTCGCCCTCTTCGCGGTTGGGGCGACGGGCGGATGTTGAAAACTTTTTTGCTGAAAATACTTTTAATTTAAGTTCATTTTATTATTTTTGTGATTAGTTGTGATTTGAAATATGCCTAAATTATTCATCATTTCCGGTTGCAACGGAGCGGGAAAGACGACTGCTTCCTACACCATTCTGCCGAATATGCTGAATTGCGGCAACTTCGTCAATGCGGACGAGATAGCCCGGGGGCTGTCACCGTTTGATCCTGAGAAAGCCGCCATACAGGCAGGAAGGATCATGCTGGCCCGGATTGAGGAATTGCTGAAAGAAAGGCAGGACTTCGCGATCGAGACGACGCTGGCCACACGGAGCTACGTCAACCTGATCAAGAAGGCCCAGAGCCAGGGTTACGTGGTGACGCTGCTCTATTTCTGGCTCAACATGCCCTCACTGGCCATTGAAAGGGTCAAGCTGAGGGTTCAGTCGGGCGGTCACAACGTAAGCGAGGAAAGTATCCGCCGCCGGTATGACATGGGCATCAAGAACCTGTTCCACCTGTACATTCCGGTCTGCGAATACTGGATGATTATAGACAACTCCAACTCGCCTGTAATCATCTGTGAGGGAGGTAAGGACATAACAACGAAAATACATAATAAAACCTTGTTCAACCAATTGATCAATTATGAGCGAACTAGAATCACGGGAGCTTAGAGACAACATCCTTGACGGGCTGAATGCCACTTTTCAGAAGCTGGTCAAAGAGAAGAAACAGACCAACTCCGAACTGGCGTTCGTGCAGAACGGTAAACTGGTCAAGGTCAAAGCTACCAATATCTAATTATCTCAAAACCGAACTCTGCTACACTTAAGAATTATTAAAAGGGGCCGCAACAAAAGCCCCTTTTATTTCAATTGAACATGAATACCATAGATACATCTTACTACTCTTTATTCGGCATCGCTCCCGACACTGCGGGCAGGATTCTCAGAGCCGCCCTTTCAAAAGGCGGGGACTATGCCGACATATTCTGCGAGCACACCGTGACCAACGAGCTGTCCCTGAGAGACGGCGAAGTGAATGCCGTGCGCTCCAACATCGATTTCGGGGCCGGCATCCGTGTACTCTCAGGAGACAAGACCGGATACGCCTTTTCCGAGTCCATGAGTGAGGAGGCACTTCTGAAAGCAGCCGCCACGGCCGCCGAGATAGCCCG
>CALVDI010000076.1 GCA_944326225.1 uncultured Bacteroidales bacterium
CCCGCTCCGTACATGAAGCCCAGGAGTGCCCACGCCTCAGGCAGGTCTGCCTCTTCGGCAACTTTCAGGGCCAGGTCGTACGCCGCCTCCGGATCCTGTTCAATGCCGCTGCCGGTGAACAGCCTCTCAGCCATCCTGAAGCGGGCCTCAGGCACGCCTGCCTCCGCAGCTTTGCTGAACCATCGGACGGCCTCCTCCTCATCCGCTTCTTCATCATTTTCAGGGAAGGCGTATTCCAGTCCTACCAGATATTGAGCCCATTCATCGCCTTTTTCGGCGTATTTGAGCAGTTGCTTGAAACTCAGTTCGTCATAGTCGGTCTCTTTCATGATATTGAGGTTTTATAAGGTTGTTTTCTCAGCGAAATATTTCCAGAGAGGGCTGAGCATGGTGGCCTGCCGGATCTGGCCGGAGCGCATCAGCTCAAGGACTTCCTCTCGGGTCTTCAGGTGGACGGAGATGTCCTCGGTGGCTTCCAGATGCTGGTCGGAAATCTTCCGGACTCCGGTAGCTACGAAGCTGTAGCAGTGGTTGTTGCTGGTGCTGGCATTGGGTGCCGATACAAGGCTGAGAGTCCATGTGCCGTCACCGTAGCCGGTCTCTTCAAGCAGCTCGCGGCGGGCGGCCTGCTCCGGTGTCTCGCCTTTCTCGCAGACTCCGGCGGGTATCTCCCAGCCTGTGGAGCCTATGCCGTGGCGGTACTGCCGCTCGATGATGAAACGGCCGTCCTCTGTGACGGCGATGACATTGACCCAGTCGGGGTATTCGAGGACGTAGAACTCGGGATTGATGTTGCCGTTGGGCAGCTGTACCTTGTCCCGGCGGGCGGTGAGCCACGGGCGGCGGAAGAGGTACTCGCTCTCGAGCACAGTCCATCTCTTGTCATCCATGTTTTTGTCCGTGTCGGTATTCATGATAGTATGTGTGTTTTCTTGGACATTATTGTCCCGATGTGGCCTCTTTCAGTTCCCGGTTGAGGTAGCCGGAGTAGTCGCGGACCTGTCTGTCGTAGTCCTCCTTGAAAAGAGGCGAGGAGATGAGGAAGTCGGCCGTGCTTCGGTTGTATGCAGTCGGGATGTTGTAGAGGTTGGATATGCGGAGCAGGGCCTTTACGTCCACATCGTGTGGCTGGGGCTGCATGGGGTCCCAGAAGAAGACAATCATGTCGATGACCTCTTCGGCGATGAGGGCGCCGAGCTGCTGGTCTCCGCCGAGCGGTCCGGATTTCAGGCGGGTTATGTTCAGGTCCTTCTGTCCGTCTTCCTCCAGGGCCTCCTGTACGAGGCGGCCGGTGGTTCCGGTGCAGACGAGACGGTATCTCTCCAGGGTGCCCCTGTTGAACCGAACCCATTCTATAAGGTCTTTCTTGCAGTTGTCGTGTGCCACTAAGGCGATGGTGCGTATTTTCATATAATTTAACTTATGGTTGAATAATCAATAACTTCTCCGCCTTCCTGGCGCAGCCGGTCGAGTCCGGAACGGAGCAGGGTTGAGGACGGGCTTTCAAGCAGGGGGTCAGCGGCAAGGACATCGGAGGCGGCAGCCCGTGCCTGCGCCAGGATAGGGGAGTCCTTGCCGAGGTCTGCTATCCGCAGATCAAAGGCCAGTCCGCTCTGCCGTGTGCCCTCCATGTCTCCAGGACCTCTCATCCGCAGGTCGGCCTCTGCAAGCTGAAAACCGTCGTTGGTGGAACACATCAGCTCGATGCGTTTCCGCGAGTCCTCGCTGAGCTTGTATCCTGTCATTAGAATGCAGTAGGATTTCTCGGCGCCTCTTCCGACCCGTCCGCGGAGCTGATGGAGCTGGGACAGGCCGAAACGCTCCGCGCTCTCGATGACCATCACCGAGGCGTTTGGCACGTCCACGCCGACTTCGATGACGGACGTGGCCACCAGGATATCCGCCTTTCCGTCGGCGAACAGCTTCATGTCGTGTGCCTTGTTCTCGTTGGTCTGCTGGCCGTGGACTACTGCGGTGACGAACTCAGGCGCCTTGAAATAATTCACGACGGTCTGATATCCCTCTTCCAGATTCTGGTAATCCAGTTTCTCTGACTCCTTTATCAACGGATAGACGATGAATGCCTGCCGTCCCTTGTGAATCTCGCTCTTTATGAAGTCGTACATCTTGTAACGCTGTCCCTCCGTCATATGGATGGTCTGTACCGGCTTGCGGCCCGGGGGCAGCTCGTCTATCACGGATACGTCCAGGTCGCCGTAGAGGGTCATGGCCAGGGTCCGCGGGATGGGCGTTGCCGTCATTACCAGAATATGCGGCGGCTCTGCAGACTTGAGTCTCAGACGGGCCCGCTGGTCCACACCGAAGCGGTGCTGCTCATCGATGACTACAAATCCCAGACGGTCAAAGACCACATTGTCCTCTATGACCGCGTGAGTCCCGATGAGGATGTTGATGCTTCCGTCCCGCAGTCCCGCGTCTATCTCCCTGCGCTCCTTGGCCTTGGAGCTGCCGGTCAGCAGGGCGATGCGGACAGGTGAACCTGCAAGGCTTCTTTCGAAATTGCGGAAATGCTGTACTGCAAGTACTTCCGTAGGAGCCATCACGCAGGCCTGGTATCCGTTGTCTACCGCGATGAGTGCCGTAAGCAAGGCCACCATGGTCTTGCCGCTGCCTACGTCCCCCTGCAGGAGGCGGTTCATCTGCTTGCCGGAGACCGTGTCACGGCGTATCTCCTTGATTACCCGCTTCTGGGCTCCCGTCAGCTCGTATGGCAGTTTCCCGTAGCAATAATTGAATGCCTGCCCGACCCTGGGAAATAGAATGCCGGACGAGCCGCTCATCCTGACATTTTTCTGCCTCAGCAGGGAAAGCTGGAGGAAGAACAGTTCCTCGAATTTGAGTCTGTACCGGGCAGCTTCCAGGCTTCTCGTGTCCTTGGGGAAATGTATGTTGCTCAGGGCAAATGCCAGGGACGGCAGTCTGTTGGCCGCGATGACCTCCTGCGGCAGGGTCTCCCGGATGAGTCCGGATGTCTTCTGCTGGAGAGTCTGCTGCATTCTGGCGAATACCTTGACGGAAATGCCGCTGTTACGCAGCTTGTCCGAACTGGAGTAGATGCCGATGAGGGTTGACGGCCATGAGGATATGCCGCTTTCCCCGACTGGCTCCAGCTCAGGATGAACCATGTTCCATACCCCGTTGAACAGGGATGGTTTCCCGAAGACGATATATTCCCTGGACGGAGATATTTTCTCCTGTATCCATTTGAGTCCTTTGAAGAACACCAGATCGATGGCGCCGCTCTCGTCCCGGAGGGTGGCTACAAGCCGGGCTGTCTTGCCGGACCCGCTGGTGGAAGTGCGTATGATCTTGCCCCTGAGCTGGATGTACGCTGAGGCGGAGTCTATCTCGGAGATGGAATACACCTTGCTGCGGTCAATGTACCGGTAAGGGAAGGTGTACAGCATGTCTCCGAAAGTGCGGATACCGAGCTCCTTTTCCAGAAGTGCGGCCCTCTTTTCCCCGATGCCGGGCAGATATTGTATTTCCCTGTCAAGAATGTAGGACATATGGCAAATTTAAGTAATTTTGCATCCTTAATGTCATATTAAT
>CALVDI010000077.1 GCA_944326225.1 uncultured Bacteroidales bacterium
CGCCACCGTCCACGGCATCCAGTATCCTGCGGACTGCCTCCGAATACCGGGCGGCTTCCTCATTGTCTATTGCTGCCATGTCGTACTGCGGCTCACACTCATGCTCCACGACATTTTTCTTCCTAGACTCAAGCTTGATGCCGCTCTTGTATGCCTCCGGGAAATTGACAGGGGGCATCACGTCCAGTATCCCGGCTATCTCCGGGTCCTGATGGCGTTCATGGTAGTACTGGTACTCGACCATCGCGCTTATCGACGAGAGTTCCATATTCTTTCGGAACTCAAGAACACCAAGCCCGTCTTTGGCGGATGTGAGAATGCTCCAGTTGATGCCGTCCATGTAGGTGTAGTCCACGGAGGTCACAGGTTCTTCATCATAACTGACATAAAGTCGACCCAATCCGTTGGCCTCATCAGCATACCCGTCAAACTCGAAAGTAAGTCCATCCAATATTTCGGAGATCTTGCCGGAAACCCACACTTCTGCAAGATGAGCTTCGCCATCCAAATCCGTATATGACACCGATGACGGAGACGGCAATGTGCGGAGCAGGATACAACTCCAGTAATAATTCTTCAGGGCGGCATCCATCTTGAGTTCCCGCTCGGCCTTCTCAGCCACATTCAGCATATACTTTATCTTTGCCTCACGCTCGGCGAACATCCGGGAGATGTCCGACACGTGGATGTACCGGACATAGTGGTATTCCTCAGGACCGTTGGAGACTATCAGCCTGCGGCAGTTGTGGAGGGTCACGTCGGAATACGAGGTGATGACGGACTCCAGCGAGTCGGTCTGACTGAACCTCGTCCGCCTGCCGCTGCCGGTCTGCGCCTTATCGCTCTTGAGAGTCAGCTCCGACGACACACGCACCTTTATCTGGGAAGCCAGGTCCTGCATGGCGTTGCGGTCCGCCTCTATCGCTGAGCTGCCGAAACCTTCCCCATACAGGTACAATCTTCTGCTCCCACGTATCTCATCCCAAGTCTGCGACCAGGCCTGCGAACTGACAATGAACATAGCCGCTATCGACAATGTCTTTAGAAACCTTAATCTCATATATCCTGTACTTACAACTGTTGAAACTCCCTTTATCATCTATAAGAAATAATATTATCAATAAATCAATTACTTGAGTGATTGATAAATTCTAACTTGTCCAACTTTTTGGGGCATATCATTTTCTATAATGGTTGTTCATAGTTTAATCTTACTGATAGCTTTTCTTCTGTTGTGACATTTTTTAAGTCTAAATCTACATTCCCATCACAAATATTGATTCTGCAAACATTACAAACATCAGGCAGGCACATATCAATATTCCATCGACACCAAAATGGATTTTATTCAACATAAAGAAAGTGTGAAGTCATTATCTATCTTACCGCCTTGAGGTTCTCGCAAAGCCCAGTACAAATAACAATACCCCACACTTGACTGTGTATACTCGAGCGGTATATGACAGAGCAAGTGATGAACGATTTGCGGGATTCCAAAGCAAGGAAAGCCAAACACTTTCATCCAATATGTAATGCCGTTCACTGCCGTACGACTCTACAAAGATAGGAAAGTTTTCCGTTCACTGTGGGGTATTGAGATAAATTATTTTACCAGCCGGACTTTCTTTGCGTATCTATACATCTTTGTGAAAAAGTAAACAGTCCGTGGCGAGTTTGTATTTCCAGAAAGGGGGCCTTATGGTTTGAGACAGCCGACGAGGCAACCAGACCGGACAGGAAGCAGCCGCCCTACTATTTGAGGTCCTTGGAGGCGCGGAGAATGGTGTCGACCGCTCCGTCGATGCCCATGCGGTCAGTGTTGACCACCAAGTCGTATTCGCCGATGTCGGTCCACTGGCGGCCGGTGTAGCGGCGGTAGTGGTTGGCACGGCCGGTATTGACCCGCTCGACTTTCCGTGCAGCCTCTTCCCCGGAGATATTGAACCTGGAAGCGACACGGACAGCAGCCGAGTCAGGGCCGGAAGTGACGAAGACACGGAGGACATGAGGATTGTCCCGGAGAATCCAGTTGCCGAGACGTCCGATGATGACGCACAGGCCGTGGTGGGCCAGCTCGCGGACGGTACGGCTCTGGCTGACATAGATAGCGTCATCCTTCGATGGGTTCATCGAGACAGGTATGCCGCTGTCCTCGAATATCATCTCCCAGAGTTTGCCGGTGGAGATATTCTGCTCGTTCTCGGCCACGAACTCGGGTGTGCGTCCCATCTGCTCGGCGGTCCTGTCTATAATCTGGCGGCTGTAGCAGGGGCAGCCCAGACGGCGGGCCACTTTCTCGCCCACCTCATTGCCCCCGCTGCCGTATGTACGGGCGATGGTAATCACGCGGTGAGAAGCCCAGAGGGCAGCCTGCTGAGCCTGAGCTGAAGCCCTGGCCGTACGCTCTGACCGGGGAATGAATATCCGGTCCAGCCACCCGATCCGGGGCGAGAATACCCGCACCATAAAGCCCACATAAAACATCGACACGAGGGTACCCGGCCCGATCATCTTCCAGTCCCAGTGCCCGAAGAAGATGAGCATGAATACCGCGCCTATAGTCACTAACGAAGTGTCGCTGAATATCTTGACCTTTCCGAAATCCTTCTTCAGAAACTTCGCTATCGCCAGCGGAAATCCCTCACCGGCCAGCATCAGCGAGTCGCAGCGTACCTCGCACGCGATCCCGAAGGCCAGGATAGCACCGCCGAGCAGCAGTTCCGCGAACCTGAGCGGATACCCCACCGCCGGATTGATGTCGAAAGGCACCTGCAGGAAACCGGTCAGCCACATGGTCACGTCTGTGTACAGTCCGAAGAGGAACGAGACAAGAATCTGAGTCAGCTGCCGCTTCTCGAAGTCCTTGCGCAGCAGCAGTATCTGGGACAGGATAAAGAACACGTGCATGCATATCGTGAGCTGCCCCATGGTGAGGCTCATCCCGGGCACCAGCGACAGCACGTATGGAGGCGCCGAGATAGGCGACGAACCGAGATTGGCCCTGATGGACAGGGACGTACCGAATGCGATAACGAACAGGATAACCACGAAACTCAAGTAGCGCCGGATCCACTCCGCCCTGCTTCTCCTGATATTGCTCATGTCTTTCAACTCTTCGATTAAACCGGGCGCAAAATTACAGTTTATTCTGCCAACATGTCCACACTTTTCTGTTTCGCACGCACATACCGGACAGCTTGCCGAGAAAAGCGAAATTGACTATATTTGGCCTGACGGCCACATATACTGTTGAGCCTCGGCATGGCAAATAAATTTGTTCTGCTCTCGGCTTCTGCGTATATTTGTTGTAGTTTTAGATAACTTATTTGACTATCAACTTTTTGTAGAAAACTCGCACGAGAACGGGCAACGGATAAGAAAATGCGGAACTGTTTGGTAGTGCCATATTTCTCATGCTTTCAAATAACTCTTTATCTCTTCCGCAAAGGTAACACTTCTTTTTGAAAAGGCATCATAAATAAGCCGCAATCTCATAGAAACATATCGGAAAGTGAAAAGCATACCGTAGCCGAGTCCCCATAACCACAGGCAAAGGTAATTCGTGTTCTT
>CALVDI010000078.1 GCA_944326225.1 uncultured Bacteroidales bacterium
TGCTTGATAATCTGTCGGGGTAAAAGGACTCGAACCTTCGACCCCCTGCTCCCAAAGCAGGTGCGCTAGCCAACTGCGCCACACCCCGATATTGTGGCTGCAAATATAAGTCATAATTTGTGAAATTTCAGTTTCTTTTCAGAATTCATCGCTAAATTTGTGTGGATTTCGGAGGATAACTGTTATGAAACTTCTTATAGTAGAGGATGATCCGTCGCTCAGGGAGTTGATGCATAGGGCATTGACCGAGGAGAAGTATGTGGTGGAAACAGCTTCGGACTTCACCGAGGCCGACGCCAGGATTGCCGGGTACACCTATGACTGCATACTGCTGGACATCATGCTGCCGGACGGGAACGGTCTCAGGCTGCTGGATCATATAAAGGAGCTGCACAGGAGGGAGAATGTAATCATCATCTCGGCAAAGGATTCGCTGGACGACAAGGTCTGCGGCCTGGAGAAGGGTGCGGACGACTACCTTCCCAAGCCGTTCCACATGGCCGAGCTCAAGGCCCGTATCCGCAGCGTACTCAGGCGCGGTAGGAGCGGAGGCGAGCTGACCATCGAGTACGGCAACGTAAGTCTCCAGCCGGACAATGGCTGCGTGCAGATTGACGGAAAGCCGGTGGAGCTGCTCAAGAAGGAGTTCGATATCCTGCTCTATTTCATGCAGCGTCCCAACCACATAGTGGACAAGTCGGTGCTGGCCGAGGCCGTATGGGGTGACCATGCGGACCAGGCGGACGATTTCCATTTTGTCTACGCGCAGATGAAGAACCTGCGCCGCAAGCTGCAGACAGCCGGTGCGGATATCGAGATAAAGGCCGTCTACGGTTTCGGATATAAGCTTGTCGAATCATCACAACAGAAAGGGGAATGAAGCTCATCTACCGCATAACGCTCAGACTGGCCCTGGTCCTGCTGCCGCTGATGGCCGCATGGGCCGCGCTGTTCTATTTCAAGATGCTGGACGATGTCAACGACGAGACGGATGACGCTCTGGACCTCTTTACCGAGCTTGTCATAGAGAAGGCCCTATCAGGCAATGAACTGCCGGCCAATGAGGGTACCAATATCATGTACGACATCATCCCGGTGGGAGAGCAGTTCGCTCAGGACTATCCGCGCATACGCTACTATTACAGCGAGCAGTATTTCCCCTTGATAGGATACGAGCCCTCGCGCGTGCTGACGACGGTGTTTATGGACGATGACGGGGCGTACTATCTGCTGAAAGTCTATACTCCTACCATAGACAAGCAGGATCTTATGCGCTCGACGCTGGTCTGGATAGTGATACTGTACGTCCTGCTGCTGCTGACTGTCATGCTGGTTACGGTGCTGGTATTCTACCGCAATATGAGGCCGTTCTACAGGCTTTTAGGCTGGCTGGACCGTCTCAGAATCGGCGGCGGCAATCCACCGTTGGACAATCCGACGGATATCACCGAGTTCCGGAAACTGAATGCGGCGGCCGAGCAGGCCCTGGGCCGGTATCAGAAGGCATTCGAGGCACAGAAGGAGTTTATCGGCAATGCCTCCCACGAGCTTCAGACTCCGCTGGCGGTGATCGGCAACCGGGTGGAGTGGCTTATAGACAATACGGAGCTTACCAGGAAGCAGATGGAGGAACTGATGGGCATACAGCGCACTTTGGGCTCTGTGGTGCGGCTCAACCGTACCCTGCTCATGCTTACCAAGATAGACAACGGTCAGTTTCCGGAGAAGACCCGTGTCAGCATCCCCAAGACGGTGCAGGAGAGTGTGGAGATATTCTCGGAGATATACGAGGACAAGGAGATAGAGGTGGATTTCCCTGTGCCTGAGACTGATCTGGTGGTGGAGATGAATGAGTCGCTGGCCTCGGCCCTTGTCAACAATCTGCTCAAGAACGCCTTTATATATACTCCGGAGCACGGCCGTATATGCGTCAGGATATCGGAGCGGACGCTGGAGATATCCAACACCGGTCAGTCGCCTCTGGATTCGGAACATATCTTCGAGCGTTTCTACAAGAGCGGGGGCCGCGAGGGCTCGATGGGGCTCGGGTTAGCTATTGTCGGGGCTATTCAGAGGTACTGCAACCTGGAGGTCAGGTACGCTTTTGAGGGAGGAATGCATAAGTTTTCTGTACGGTGGCCGAAAAATTTTTAGGATTTTAAATTCATTTCAGAATTGAGGATAATCTTTGCACTGTGAAAATAAAACAACAGTGATAATTTTTAAAAAAGTAAAGTCATGAAAAAAATTATGATTCTCGCAGCCTCGCTGCTGCTCTTCTCAGTTACATCGGCTTATGCCGACAATGACCGTCCTATCCAGTTCAACCAGCTGCCGGAGGCCGCACAGCAGTTCATCAACACTTATTTCCCCGACCAGAAAGTGTCCTTTGCCAAGGAGGAACGCGACTTCATGGAGGTGAGCTACGAGGTGATGTTCACCAACAGCATCAAGATAGAGTTTGCCGGCAACGGTGAGTGGAAAGAGGTGAAGTGCAAATATTCCACTCTGCCCGAGGGTATAGTTCCGCAGCCTATAGTGGACTATGTAGGCACCAATTTCCCCGGAGTGTCCATTTACGCCATTGACCGCGGCTACAGGGATGTGGAGGTGAGTCTGACCAACGGTCTGGAACTTACTTTTGATTCCGATTACACACTTGTGGACATCGACGACTGATCCATGTCCTGGCGGTGTCAGTCTGAAGACGGTTCCTCTTTATGCACGGATCCGT
This sequence comes from uncultured Bacteroidales bacterium, assembly GCA_944326225.1. Classification (GTDB taxonomy): domain Bacteria; phylum Bacteroidota; class Bacteroidia; order Bacteroidales; family UBA932; genus Coprenecus. Next base: position 2,735 of record CALVDI010000078.1, read on the forward strand.
TTTTTGTATGGAATGTCACAAATATCAACAGCCTCCATTAATCCAGCGAAATCAATTAAAATCAAAATTTATGAAGTATTTAAAACTTATTGTATCAGGGTGTATTCTGTCCCTTATGGTTATTACAACCTCCTGCAATAAGCAGGGCCCGGAAGGTGGTATCAACGATGAACTGAAGAATGAACTGCAGGCAGCTCTTCTGGAGAAGTATCCGGACGCCCAGGATGTCGTGTGGTCTGAGAAAAGCGGTTATTACGTGGCGGACTTTACCGCCGCCATGGTCAAGGCGGATTCGGACAGGGTGCGTTATTCGGCGTGGTTCGACTCGCTCTGTGAGTGGCATATGACGGAGACGGATATTCCGTTTGACATGCTGCCCGAGGCTGTCAGGACGGCTTTCGCCGCCAGCGAGTATGCCGACTGGCGCATAGACGATGTGGATATGCTGGTCAGGAACGGAGTTGAGCTTATCTATATCATAGAGGTGGAAGGTACCAATGCCGACGGAGTTATGCAGGAAGTGGATCTGTATTATTCCGAGGACGGAGTACTGGTGAAGACAGTGGTGGATGCCGAGAGGGATTATGACTATGATGACTATATCCCGGATAATCCTGCACAGGGTATCTTTGAGTTCATCAACACTCATTATCCTGATGCACGTATAGTGGAGATAGACATTGAGGACGGAATGACCGAGGTGGAGATTATTGACGGCCGTGTATGCAGGGAACTGCTGTTCGACAGGTCTGAGAACTGGCT
>CALVDI010000079.1 GCA_944326225.1 uncultured Bacteroidales bacterium
ATAGTCGTGATAATGACCGGCGTGCAGGATGGCCTCCACCGGCAGGCGGTCAGTCTGCTCCGGAGCCTCGTCCGGCCAGCCGAGAGTGACGGTCAGCACGGGCACCACCAGAGGCGGCAAGCGCAGGGCCTCGATGATCTTATCGGGATTGTAGACCGTCGTACCTAGGATGCAGGTACCCAGGCCGCGCTCCTCCGCTAAGGTGATGAATGCCTGGGCAAACAGCAGAGTGTCCGTGGCGGCGTTGATGAAAGACACGAAGTTGCCGTAACCCGGTGCCGCGTCCCGCTGCTCACACCACCGGCTGAACCTGTGAAAGTCCGCGCAGAACGTCAGCACCGCCGGAGCCTCCTGAACCATCGGCTGATGATGATGCGCCGCTGCCAGAGCCTCCCTTTCCGGCCCGTCCTCAGTAACCACCAGCGAATACAGCTGCATATTGCCCATGGTCGCAGCCCTCGAGGCCTCCCCGGCCAGAGCCTCGATCAGTCCCTCCGGAATCCCACGCCGCGAATATTTCCGTATGCTTCTTCTGTCCTTGAATTCCATCATCATTTCATCATTTTTCCAAACGCCTACAAAAATACAGAACTTTCCCTCTCCGTTTTGCATTGATAGGAAATTCGGCTATCTTTGCCACATGAACAAATCCATACTTACAATACTGATAATGCTGCTCTGCAGTACAATCTGCCTGAACTCATTCGCAACAGATAAGCAGAGCGCAGAAAACAGAACTGAGACACATAGGGCAAAAGGATATAGAGGCAGTGTCGCCCTCACCGACCAATACATAGTCTGGATAGGCTTTGACACCTCGCACGGATATATGTTCAACGAACACCATTATCTAGGTGCAGGCGCGGGTTTTTTTATAGCCCCGACGGGGTTCTTTCCTCTGTTCGGCCATGCCTTTATAGATTACAACGCCTACATTCTTAAAAGAGCCAGTACACCTACCGCCGGCATCAAAATAGGATACATGACCTTCCTTGGAGAACTGGACAGCGGGACCAGCCTGTATTCATGGCATGCTGAAAACACCATAGAACTGGAACCTAACATCGGATGGAGCTGGGCGTTCAACGATGAGCTTGGTATGAGACTGTCCCTCGGTGCGGCTGTCTTCATCATGCCGCAACTGGAAGACGAAAACATAATGGTCATGCCGAAACTAGCCGTTGCCTTTGAATTCTAAACAAAAGGTCATATCCGTACATTTGCGGAAAATCAAATATGGAACGGACAATGCAGGAGATTACGGCAGCATATAGCGTGCAGGAGCATTGGGTAGAAATGCCGATGGCCGAGTACATCGCCGGCTACCGGGACTTCGGACGGGTGCGGGGATACTGCCGTGAATGCAGCCGGTACGGCAACTGCTGGGCCTGCCCTCCCTACGATTTCGACGAGACGGCTCTTCCGGAAGGATATGCGGCCATCTCCCTGCTGGCCACGAAGATTGTTCCTGCAGAAGGGACGATACTGACTCCGGAGACAGCCGACAGGATCATCCGCCGGGAACGGGAGCGGCTTGACCGGATGCTGTTGAAAATGGAACGTGAAGCTGCAGTACCGGCACACACCGCCAGGGCTTTCTTCGCCGGCACCTGCCTGCTCTGCCCGCCGGAGCACTGCACACGCCGCGAAGGCCGACCCTGCCGCCACCCCGAAAGCATCCGCCCGTCGTTGGAAGCCCTGGGATTCGACATCGCCCGCACCGCCGCCGACATTTTCCACACACCCCTGCAATGGGGCCGGAACGGACAGCCGCCGGAATACCTCACTCTCATCAGCGGCTTCGCCCGGAAATTTTGAGCATTTATCAAAAACTGTTCGTAGATTTGCATTCCGAATTCGAATTCAACAGAACTATGGCAAACGGAACCATCGAACAGCAGCTTCAGGACCACGGCATTCATCCGACCGCAGCCCGCATCCTCGTACTCCAGAAACTCTCGGAGCTCACCCACCCTGTCTCCATGACGGAGCTGGAGACGGAGCTGGAGACCATGGATAAGTCCACGATATTCCGCACGCTCAATGTCCTGCTCGAGCACCACGCGATTCATTCGTTCGAGGACGGCAGCGGGTCCGTGAAATACGAGATATGCCGCTGCGAGTCCACCGTCTGCCGGGTCGAGAACCGCCATATCCATTTCTACTGCGAGGAGTGCAACCGCACATTCTGCATCGACGATGTGAAGATTCCTGTAGTGGAACTTCCTGATGGCTACGAGATTGAGTCCATCAACTATACCGTCAAGGGCCTCTGTCCCGAATGTTCCGGCCGCAAAGCCTGACTTCCGTCACTGCAACCGGATTGCAAAGTGACCGGGCTGACGCATTTATGAAACCTGGTTGCATCCTGTCCTCCGTAATTTTGTGGCAGAAACCAAAATTACAGAATCATGGCACACGCACATCATAACCGCGAGCATCATCACTCCGGGCAATCCGGACATGAAGGCAGGAGCATGAGACGGCGCACCATCATTATCGCCGTCACAGCTGTCCTGCTGGCCGGGGCGGTAATCATAGAAAAGCACTGCGCCCTGCCGACATGGCAGCTGCTTCTCGTCTATCTGATACCGTACCTGCTGGTCGGAGCACCTACGCTGAAAGAGGCGGCCGAGGGCATCGCGCACGGAGATGTGTTCAACGAGAACTTCCTGATGACCGTCGCTACCCTCGGGGCCCTCTGCATTGGCTTCCTGCCCGGAGCGGAGACCGAATTTCCCGAAGCCGTCTTCGTCATGCTGTTCTTCGCTGTAGGAGAGATGTTCGAGACCTACGCCGAAGGCCGGAGCCGGGACAGCATATCGCATCTGATGGACATCCGTCCCGATACGGCTGACGTGGAGCGTAACGGCCGTGTGGAGACCGTCCCGCCTGAAGAAGTCCGCATCGGAGAGATCATAGTCATAAGGCCGGGGGAGAAAGTGCCTCTAGACGGGACAGTGACAGAAGGTACGTCATCGCTCAACACCGTCGCACTCACAGGAGAGAGTATGCCACGGGACGTAAGCACCAGCGACGAGGTCATATCCGGCTGCATCAACCTCTCCGGCATGCTCCGCGTGAGGACGACAAGATCTTTCGGCGAAAGCACCGTGTCGAAAATACTCCGGCTGGTGGAGAGCGCGGACGGACAGAAGTCCCGAAGCGAGTCGTTCATCACCCGTTTCGCCCGTGTCTACACCCCGATCGTGGTCTTCGCCGCCCTGCTGCTGGCCTTCCTGCCCCCGCTTTTCTCAGAGACCGGCTTCTCAGCCTCTTTCGCCACATGGCTGCACAGGGCACTGATTTTCCTTGTAGTCTCCTGTCCCTGCGCCCTGGTCATAAGCGTGCCGCTTACCTTTTTCGGCGGACTTGGAGGTGCCTCGCGCAAAGGCATACT
>CALVDI010000080.1 GCA_944326225.1 uncultured Bacteroidales bacterium
AACTTCTCGAAGTCGTCCGCCGACCGCATCTCCCACCACGGCATCTTGGACGTGACATACACCCGGTCGCGCCAGCCCCCGGCGAGGGCTTTGCCCACCGCCTGCTCGCTCTCGCCGCCGAGATAGACGCGCCCTGTGTCGATATAGTTCACGCCGCCCTCGATGGCACGGCGCACCATCGGCGTGGTCTGGTCGAAGTCCACGTGCCCGTTCTTCATCGGCAGGCGCAGCATCCCGAAGCCCAGTGCCGATACGTTCACACCCGTGCGCCCCATCGGGCGGTACTGCATCTGTGGATTGTAGTTGAGGATGTCTTTCGACAAATGTTCCCTCGCCACTTGCCTTTCGGCTTCCTGCGCAATGACTCTCGGGCCGCTCACCGCTCCTACGGCTGCGGCGAGAAGACCACTTTTTATAAAATCGCGTCTGTCCATATTCTTACTTTTTATTTGCCAAACTATAAGCCCTGCCGGACAGCCCTTTTAGAATTTCAACTTCGTTAGCTTCCAAAGGTATGGAAGTCTCTCCGTAGATGAAACAGCGTAAGAGCTGCTGCGGCGTAACGTGGTGGCGGTCTGCGATGAAGCACACCGCCTCGTCCGCGCACAAATTTTCAGGTAATGCTGTTTTCTGCTCCATGCTGTTCTTCTCGTTTTTATCCGATGCAAAATTACACCGGAACAATGCGGAATGCCGTAACCATAAATGGGGGAAGCGTACCATTTTTACGGAAATTGCATTCTGCGTAACCTATTGTCCGTGAAATGCTCTATCTTTGTATTACTTTAACAGGCAGAGCAATGAGCAAGATACTGAAAGTAAGGAACGTCAACGACTATGCCCGCTACGTTGGATGCAAAGAGCAGCATCCGCTGGTCTGTGTCATTGACTATGCCGGGGTGTCGCCCGTGCGTCACAGCCTGAATGATTACGGCGTGTACGGCATCTTCTTCCACGATGAGGCGGAGATAGACCTGGCATACGGCTGCGGCAAGTATGATTACAAGAAGGGTACGGTCATCTGCGTAGCTCCAGGACAGGTGGGCGGCAAGGAGGACAATGGGGAGGAGGTGATGCTGACGGGCTGGGCACTGCTTTTCCACCCGGACCTGCTGCACGGCTTCCCGCTTGAAAAGCGCATCCGGGAGTATTCCTTCTTCGATTACCGTATCAACGAGGCCCTGCACATGACCGAAGAGGAGCACGACATCCTGGCCTCCCTGATGCGTCAGATACGCGAGGAACTGGGCAAGAAGCCGGACGAACTTCAGCGGGCCATCCTCGTGGGCTACATCGAACTGGCTCTCAACTTCTGCCAGCGGTTCTACAACCGCCAGTTCGTCACCCGGAAGATAGAGAACTCCGACATCCTCGTCCGCTTCGACCGCCTGCTCCGCGACTATTTCGAAGACAGCCTGCAGTATACCCTTGGCCTGCCCACAGTGCAGTATTGCGCCGACAAGCTCTGCATGTCGCCCAACTATTTCGGCGATGTCATTAAGAAGACCACCGGCGACACGGCGAGCAACCACATCCGCCAGTTCGTCATCCAGCTTGCCAAGAACGGGCTGGCGGCAGGAGAGACCGTCTCCCAAGTGTCAGACCGCCTCGGTTTCGAATACCCCCAGCACTTCAGCCGGATGTTCAAAAAGCAGGAGGGGGTTACGCCGTCGGAGTTCTGCCAGCGACTGCGGAACTGATATAAAAAGTCTTGCAGAAACGGTAAATCATACTTGCAGGATCTTTCCCGGAAGTAGGATATCCAAAAGATTCCTGTAATATCGGCAGTGGAATCAGTATATTTTGCCTAATTATCGGCAGTTTAATATCGCGAATAGTAGCGATGCCTGTATGGGAGTGGATTGTCAGTAGAAATTAAGACCCGTCAGACGGCCTTTCCCATCCTGTATGCCGCCTCCACTGCCGCATGTCCTTCTATTTCTCCCGGGGCATTCACACCTCCGGCAAATACAGAACCAGCGAACCTGGCGTTCTCAAAGCATTCGATCCAGCCGCCTAATCCTGTGACGGCGCGTTCTGGAGTCTTGGGGTCCTCCTCGGCGGCCGAACTCAGGAAATAGATGTCCCGGAAATGATAATCCGTGGTGAACAGCGGGTTCGCACGGTCGAGGAGAGTCTTCAGCTGGCCGCTCATCTCATAGTAGTAGATGGGCGTAGCAAAAGCGATGACATCCGCCGCATACATTTTATCCACTATGGCCGGTGCATCGTCTGCGATAACGCATCTCTGAGTTTTCTGGCACGCCAGACAGCCCGTGCAGAAATGCAGTTCCTTTCCCTTTAATGTGATAGTCTCAACTTCATTGCCGGCCTCTGCCGCACCTTTGGCAAAAGCCTCTGCCAGTGCGTCGGAGTTACTGTTGCGGCGCAGGCTCGATGATATTACCAGTATCTTTTTCATGTTGCAAAGATAGCGGTATATGTTTTAAAACGAATACCTGTTTTACTGGGGTAGGTGACGGTTTTACGGATGACTGCCGCTGCTGCAAAAAATGGTTAGGATCCGATGCGGAAATACCAACTTGTTGTGATTGTCTGCCTGAGCGGCCGGCGGTACCTTTGCAGCCGTAAATTCTGTAAAGGCAATAAGTATGAAATTAAGGACAATAGTTCTGACAATCACTGTCTTGACTGCTGCCGGTATGTGGGCACCTCAAGTCTTTGCCGAAGCATACGCAGCGGCGGATACATCTGCAAGGCAGGAAAGTAAGTGGACCAAGGCATTTTCCCGTCTGACAGTAGGCGGCTACGGTGAGGCCGTGGGAACATATAATTTCTACAGTGACAATGTTTTCCGATATCAGTTTCCGGACAGTTACCGCGATTCGAAGGGTCATGCGCGCTTTGATCTGCCGCACGTGGTAATTATGCTGGGCTATGATTTCGGTAAAGGATGGACATTGGGGACTGAGATTGAATTCGAGCATGGTGGTGTAGAGGCTGCGGTGGAGATGGAGAACGAGGAAGCCGGTGAGTTCGAGAGGGAGATAGAGAGAGGAGGGGAGGTGGCCCTGGAGCAGTTCTGGATACAGAAGGAGTTCATGCCGGAACTCAATCTGAGAATGGGACATATTGTGGTGCCGGTCGGCGCGACCAATAACAAGCATCTGCCGACGGAGTTTTTCACGGCTTATCGTCCCGAGGGCGAGAACACCATCATTCCGTGCACCTGGCACGAAACCGGTATCAGCCTGTGGGGCCGCGCAGGGGACTGGAGGTATGAGGTTCAGCTGCTCCCTGGACTTAACTCAGTGTTCTTCAGTAATTCAGAATGGGTCCACGGAGGCTCGGCCTCACCCTACGAGTTCAAGCCCGCAAATCATCTTGCCGGAGC
>CALVDI010000081.1 GCA_944326225.1 uncultured Bacteroidales bacterium
TCATGATCCTTGCTCCATTTGTCAGGATCGTAACGCCACTCCTTCAGCATCCTGGCATCCTCTTCCTTCACATAGCCGGTATCGACGGCCACATCGATGAGGGTGTCATAGTTTGAAAGAGTATGCAGCTCCACGTCAGCATTCTCGAAAGCGCGGCGCGAACGGTCGAAGTTGTAGGAGAAGATGGCGATCATGCCTGCGACATGTACCCCGCACTTGAGAAGCGCGTCCACAGCCGCCAGACTGCTCTGACCGGTAGAGATAAGGTCTTCGATGACCACCACGCTCTCGCCCTGATGGAGGACTCCCTCCACCTGGTTGCCCATACCGTGGTCCTTGGCCTTGGAGCGGATATACACAAACGGCTTGCCCAGCATCTCTGCGACGATGGCTCCGTAAGCGATAGCTCCTGTAGCCACGCCGGCTATCACGTCCACTTTCTTGAAGTCCGCCTTGATGACCTCGATCATCGACTCGCAGATAGTCTTGCGGAACTCGGGATAGGACAGGGCCTTGCGGTTGTCGCAATAAATGGGTGAATGAAGTCCGGATGCCCAGAGGAAGGGCTTCTCGGGACTGAGTCTGACTGCCTCGATATCCAGCAGTCCCTTTGCAATCTTATATTCCAATTTTTCCATACCCAATAATCTTTCTAAAAATCGTTCAAAGTTAGTAAAAATTTCATTTCCAATTCAGAAGCGGCTCTGATTTTTTACAGTGAGCAGAAGAATGTAACCAGGAAAGGGACGGTGAAATCCACCACGAAGCCGTGGTATATGGACAGGACCGAGTACTTCTCTCCGCTGTAGCGGGTTATGACAGGAAGGGTGACATCGGCGGTAGTGGCTCCGCCGGCGGCCATAGGGGCCAGTGTTCCGAACCAGCGCACCAGCAGCAGGGCCGCCAGACAGCTTCCGAGCAGCGAGACCACCGCAATCACAGCCGCCTCCACTCCGAGCGTCGGCAGGCTCTCCACTATCCGCCTGTCGCTTCCGACCTCAACACCCAGAATCAACAGCAGCAGCCAGATAAGTGCCATCGTGACCTTGCCGGTCCACCCCGCCCTGTGACGGCGCAGCAGCCAGCCGGTCAGCACCCCCGCCGCCATAAATCCGAAAACCACGAACATTGTCTCTAATTTTGCCGGCAAATATAAGCCTTGTTTCCCTTATTGAGAAAGAATATATCAGCTTGAAACGCTTATTAATCATCACAGACCTATATATGACAGGACGACCAACGAGGGCCGGCTCAATAGACCCAATGTAAGAATGTATCTTTAAACGGGCTGAACATTCTTCTATCTTCTCATTCAGCCGCCTTGCAACTGTTTCTCCAAATTTGGATTTCCCGTATTTAAGAATTTCAATTCGGGAAGCAACTGCTTTCTGTCTCCATATTACTTCAGCCATGGCAGACTCTCCCTTACACGTCCGTTCGCCTCACTGTCTGCAACACAGTCTCCTTTATCTCCCATCGCAGTCTGACATTCAATCGCTTTTAACCTGCTGTCTATCGCCTCCCATAAAAAATTATCAGCAATCCATTTTTCGTAACTTTCATCAAAATCGGACAGACACCCCCTGTTATCCGGCAACAGCCTGTACATCAGTCATTGCCGTCAACCTTCCAGGACAAATGACAGAAAGCCGCTCTTGACCTCCCGGTTGGGAAAATCAAGGCGATACAGACCGACCTCACTGTCGCATGCGGTATTCTTAATCAGACTGACCAGAAACGACGGAGTCCCGGTCTCAAACCAATAGTCATTGAACTGCTTATCCTGCAAGGCATTCAGAAGACTGAACGGATTGTACACACCTTCCGCGTCCGCACAGAAATGATATCCGTCGTACATATCCTGCAGCCTGGCCAGACACACACCTTCACTCCGCTTCAGGCTATCCGTTTAACAAAGCCTTACCCTTATCTGTAAGACAGTTTTTCTGTCTCGGGTGATGCGGCTGGTCAGGGTAAAGTGGAATAATATATCCTTCATTCAATGCCGGATGCAAATAATTCATTCTGAATGTCGGCCGATGAGTCAATCCCAACTCATCCATTAACTCTCTCACAGAAAGTTTCTTGTTACCCAAAACTTTGACCAATACAGATACCTGGTCGGTACTTAGTCGGTACTTAGTCGGTACCTGGTCGGTACCTGTACTGTATTTATGCCGTTATTCTCTCCGAATCGGAAGACAAGCACGACAAAGCCGTTCCCCAATCTGTATTCCGGTTCCGGCAGTCCCGCCTTCTTACACTCGTCAATCATCAGACTTATTCCACGGCCCCAGTTCTCCAGCATCTTACGTTTATACAATATAGTAGCAATTAACGGGTTTTGAGGTTCGGAACAATGTTCGTCCTTCATCTTTTCAATGTCCCAATCGCGAGGGAATACACCGGGATTCTCAATCTCAATACGATCATCGTAAACAGCAACTCCAACCGAGCCTCCCGCTTCCCTGTAAGACCTATGCGTCAATGCATTAACTACGCCTTCCCTGACAGCCTTGTATGGGACAGTCAGATGCTCCTCCCGTTCTAAAGTATCAGTGGTACCGGACAATGAAAGATGCTTGAAAATGAATGACATCGCAGCATTAAGCAACTGAAACAGGTTTCCTTGAATGCGCTGATTATCCATAAACTCTGTCTTGTCCGTACCCTTGAAACGAGCCAACCGCAAAAGGCATTGTGAATATTCCGGCATCTCATGGCTGGCAAACAAAACTGCTGCTGCATGATTAAAAACTCCATTTTTTAGCAGTCCCAACTTTTCCATGATAACCGGCAGGTCATCACCGGTATCTTCCGGCAGACGGCCATATTCTATCCCTAACCTTATGGTTTTACGGACTTCATTACTATCTATATCCTGCAGGGTCAAATCCTTGTTCCCGAAAAGTTCCCAACGATATTTTCCTCCGTCACGCAGCAACAACAGTCTTTCATATGTGGCTTGCGGCATGGTTGTCGTCACACTTTCCACCCCGGGAGGAGCAATCGACCTGCTTTACATTCTTGGAAAGGAAGAGTCCCTAAGAAGAATCACCAAAGCCATTGA
>CALVDI010000082.1 GCA_944326225.1 uncultured Bacteroidales bacterium
ATAAAGGCGTCGCGGCCGGGCATGCCGCCACTCTCACAAAACAGCCGTTTCACAATCAGGTACAACTTTGCACAGCCCAGGCCGGGGTTGTCCCTTCGGTATTCGTTGACCTTTTCCACGATCAACGGTTCGACGGCGTTCTCCGCAAACTCCTGATCATCATGTTTATAGTAGGACTGTCTGCTGTAACCAAACAGCCCGCAAAGAGTGCCCAGACCATATTCCGGGCATTCCTTGCGTAGCAGACTTACCGTTTGGTACCAGATTTTTTTCTTATCGGAATGTTGAATGTCTCTTCCGCTACCTTGATCATCGTGTCGTAGGCTTTCGCGCGGAGCTTTTCCAATTCTGCTTCTTTCTGAGCCTGTTTCAGTTGAGCCTTCAGTTCTCTGATCTGATCGTCCTTGCTCTTTGCTGACATATCCTCTTCATTTGATTCCTGCAAAGATAGTGAACCGGATTGACTTACATACTTTCCTATCCAGGTATAAATGCTGTTTACGCTGGACAGGCAATACTCCTTACGGACTTCTTCCGGTGTTCTCCTTCCTCCCAGAATGTCTGACACGAGCGACATACGACGCTCGTCGTCCAAAGGCGGAAGCTCTACTTTTTGCGTCTGCCAATAACGATGTCCTGTTACAGGGTCTTCGACCATCTCATGACGATACTCTCTTCTTGTCATTGATACTTTTCTTTGTGCCCAAAAGTGTCAACTTTTTTCAGGGAAAGACACAGTGCTGGAGGCGGTTGAAGAGGATGCCGACGTAGAGCCGGAGACCGCTGGAGAAGTCGCTCTGGCGGCAGGTGACGTTGAGAAGCCAGTCGGCCTTGACTACCAGGCTGAGTTTGGGAGTAAGGGATACTTCCATGCCGGCGAAAGGGGCTATGGCCATGAATGTATATCTGTGCATGGCCGCCTGAGGCTCGGTGACGAAGTCATCTGTAGAGCCTTCGGCTATGATGTGGTTCTTCACTCCGCCTCCTCCTGCCAGGCAGCCTATGAATGGATGTACACGGCCCTTGCTGCGGTGGATGTAATCCACGAGCAGTCCGCCCCATCCGGTGTGCGAGTAGGACGGGGAGGGCCGGTAGGAGACATTGGAACTGTGACCTTCGGATCCTATGCGTATCATGTCAGTGGATGTGCCGAACGCGAACTTGACGTGACCGCCGATGCCGGTGGCCCCGCCTTTGATCTGCATGGTTACGGGTTCCGTACCGCTGCCGCTGTGCAGTTGAAACCGGCCGCTCTGGATGTAGCCGCTGTGCAGCAGCATGCCTCCCGTATAGCCCCGGAAACGGAATGCGGAACTGTCGGCCTTATCGGATGCCAGAGTATTCAAGGGTATGATTGAAAGTATGGCCGCCATGACGGCAGCGGTCAGCAGTGCTCTCATCTTCATGCGGAATTTGCCGCAAAGATAGCAAAATTCCCTATTCCATCGCGGCCGGGTCGATGAGGTTGTTGAGGAGGGCGTAGACCGTGAGGCCGGCTACGGTCTTGATGCCTGTCTTGCGGGTGATGTTCTTGCGGTGGGTGATGACGGTGTATATGGAGATATGGTAGCGGTCGGCTATCTCCTTGTTGAGCATACCCCGGGCCACGCATACCAGTATCTCCTTCTCACGGGCGGACAGCTCTTCCAGACTGTCTGCCGGTGACTTGCCGGAGGTGTGTGTCAGGGAGTTGCGGAGCTTGCTGATAACGGTTGCGGGGCTATCGTATATGCTGATGGTCTCGTCGTAGTTCTTCATGGCCTCGTCGTCCGGCAGGACAGTGGGCGCTGCTACCACGGCGGCATCGGTCAGATCCGATATGCGGCTGCGTCCCAGTGGTCTGGAGGCATAGTCGAAGATGACCGGGTCCACTATGACGATGTCGGCCATGCTGTCCCGTACCGTGGCCTCGTTCTCGCGCGATAGATCGGTCAGGACCGTCTCGATGACAAAGCCCCCGTGCTCCTCCAGGATGCCGGCTATACCGCGTGCGATGATGCGCGAGGGGGTGATGAGCAATATTTTCTTCTTCGTTACTGACATTTCTCTTCCAGTCTGTTTACCATGGGGATTAGTATGGAGTTTTCGATCATGGTGTGTTTCTCAAGGTCGGCCTCCAGGGTGCAGAGCCGCGAGAGGGCCCGGATGGCCGCGACCGTGTCGCACACCGGCGGAAGGTACTTCATGACGATATTCCTCAGGTCGTTGAGCTTCTCATCTATGTTGTTGTGGTTCTCCTCAAATGTCTCCATGCTGTAGCCCTCCACGCTCTGTCCGCCGGCCACGGAACGCACGTAGGGAAAGACGATGTCCTCCTCGTAGGCAAAATGATTCTCCACCTCTTTCCTGTATTCCGAGAAGAAGCGCATGATGACGTCCTTCTGCATCGCCGTGCATGGTCTGAGCAGTTCCTCGAACAGATTGTCCAGCTCTTTCAACTGATGGTCGAGGTAGTAGGAGTGCGAGGCGTGCAGGTACCGGACCAGGTCAATGGCCGAGGCGGCCGTCATCATCTCCGTGGTGGGGACATATCCCTCGGTGGCGTACACGTTGGCTATGAGAAGAAAGGTGTCGCAGTTGACCCCGCTCTCGCGGCAGGTCTCCTCGACGGTCTTCTCCCCGAAGCCCAGCCTGATGCCCAGGCGGTAGATGACGGTCAGCAGTCTGTAGTCTATGCCGAGCAGGTCGGCCATTTTCATATTCTTTCTCATTGTTCAGTATTTTCCACAAATATAGCCAATTCTGTCGAAAATCGGGACGGGACTGGTGACCCGCAGCTCCACGGATTGTCGTTGCACAGTTTCTGTAGCGCGGTATTGAAAAGAGAACGGACCCCGGGGCCTGTCGCAGGTAAAGGGTCCGTGATATCTTGAAATAACAACACTACATTATGGATATAACGGGTGCAAAGGTACGG
>CALVDI010000083.1 GCA_944326225.1 uncultured Bacteroidales bacterium
CTGTCACCTCTCTTCAGCATGTTCTGGGCTTTGGCCTCAGCCTGTCTGACCGACAGATTGCGTTTGATGATGTCGTCGCACAGGCTCAGCTGAGCAACCGGATCATTCAGCGAGAGTATGGCCTTTGCATGTCCCATGGATATCTTTCCGTCTCTGATGCATACCTGGATCTCTGCAGGAAGCTTGAGCAGTCTGAGGTAGTTGGCCACGGTTGCCCTTTTCTTACCGACTTTATCGGCCATGGCATCCTGTGTCAGGTTGCATTCGTCAATGAGCCTTTGAAAACTCAGCGCGACTTCTATCGCATCCAGGTCTTCTCTCTGGATGTTCTCAACGATGGCCATTTCAAGCATGCCCTGATCATCTGTCTCCTTTATATATGCAGGTATGGTGCTCAGTCCGGCGGCGGAGGCGGCTTTAAACCGACGTTCCCCGCTTATAATCTGATATCGGAGACCTATTTTGCGTACCGTTATAGGCTGGATTATGCCGAGCTGCCTGATGGACTCAGTGAGTTCGGCGAGAGCATCCTCGTCAAAATTACTTCTGGGCTGGTAAGGGTTGGCGGATATCTTCTCAACGGGAATCTCACATATGGAAGCGGGATTCCTGACGGGATCATTTCCAATAGTGTCTTCGGCTGGAACCGTCTGGGTCACGCCGAGACTGTCTATGCCGGATATCAGGGCTCCGAGCCCTTTGCCCAGTGCGTCTCTTTTGTTTGCCATACGTTATGAATTTTTAGATATTATTTCCTTGGCCAGATTGAGATAGTTGTTTGTTCCTGCGGATACGGCGTCATACAGTATTACCGGCTTTCCGTGAGAAGGTGCTTCGCTTAGACGGACATTGCGCTGGATAATGGTGTTGAAAACCATGCTTCCGAAATGATGGCGGACATCTTCCACTACCTGATTGGCCAGTCTGAGCCGGCCGTCATACATAGTAAGCAGGAATCCTTCTATCCGGAGCCCTGGATTGAGACGTACCTGTATCAGCTTGATGGTGTTGAGCAGCTTTCCCAGTCCTTCCAGGGCGAAGTACTCGGTCTGAACCGGGATTATTACAGAATTGGAAGCCGTCAGGCAGTTGACTGTGATCAGGCCCAGGGAAGGAGGACAGTCGATGATGATGTACTCGAACCGGTCCAGCACTTTGTCAAGTGCCTTTCTCATGGCCAGTTCCTTGTCGCTCACGTTGATAAGCTCAATCTCCGCGCCTACCAGGTTGATGTGTGACGGAATTATCTTGAGATCCTTTATCTCGGTGTCCATTATCACGTCTTTCATCTCTTTCTTGCCGATAAGGACCTCGTATAAAGTATTGCCCTGCTCTGAATCAGGGTCAAAATCCAGTCCTGATGTTGTATTGGCTTGCGGATCAGCGTCGATCAGCAGAGTCCTTTTTTCCAAAACAGCCAGCGATGCAGCCAGATTGATGGCTGTCGTGGTCTTCCCGACCCCTCCTTTCTGATTAGCTACAGCAATAATTTTACCCATATCTATACTTTAACCTAATCTGCAAAATTAGAAATTCTTTTCATCCAACCGATAATTAATATTAGTTTTGCGAAAATTTTTACAAAACAGATGAATGGCAGTACATGGATAGCGGTTGTGAACCCCAATGCCGGGGGAGGACGGGTCGCCACGGAGTGGCCCGTGCTGTCCAATAAGTTGAAAAGCAGGGGCTTTGTGTTTGAGGAGGTGTTCACGACGCATCGGTATCATGCGGTGGAACTGGTAATATACGCTCTAAAACGCGGGTTCAGGAAGATAATATCGGTGGGTGGGGACGGTACTCTCCATGAGATAGTAAACGGCCTGTTTTACCAGCAGGAGGTGCCGGTCAGTGATGTGACTCTGGCCGTTCTTCCGGCCGGCTCGGCAAATGACTGGACCAGGATGTACCGGATTCCCAGGGATTACGACAAGGCGATAGATACAATAATAGACGGAAGGACCGTGCTTCAGGATGTTGGAAGGGTGGAATATGTCCAGGCAGGGGTTAGGAATGTCCGTTATATGGTCAATGTGGCGGGAATAGGGCTTGACGCCAATATATGCTGGTACTGCAACGCCGCGAAGAACAAGGGACGCAGTGGAGATATGGCCTATGTGAAGGCGGCATTCAAGGCGTTGCTCGGCCGTCGTTCCAAAAGAGGGAAGGTGGTGGCTGACGGCAAGAACTTCTTTACCGGCAGGATTTTCTCGGTCGGATTCGGAATCGGGAAATACAGCGGTGGAGGTATGATGCAAGTGCCTGATGCAGTGGCCGATGACGGACTGATTAACCTGATGCTGGCCCGCAAGATCTCCAAATTGAAGTTTCTGTTTCTGTTCAAGAGACTTTTCAAAGGTACGATATACAGTGTTAAAGAAGTGTCCCATAAGATGATACGGAAGGTGTCCGTTATAACCAGGCATCCGGACAGAGTCGAGATAGACGGAGAGGTGGTAGGCACTACACCCATGACCATGGATGTACTGCCGCAGGCACTCCGTGTGATAGTGGGCAGGGATTTTGAGCCATGTTCCAGGAGCTGACCATATTCATTCTCGGATTGGTGACAGGTCTTTTCGGGCTTGTCGCGGTACTGTATCTGTTTGTCTTCGAACACAGCCGAATAAGGCTGGTGCTGGGCGTGATTCTGGCCGTATACGCGCTGTATCTGCTTAAGGACCTGCTGTATCTTCAAGAGGGTGTGGC
>CALVDI010000084.1 GCA_944326225.1 uncultured Bacteroidales bacterium
AGGTTGGCACTCCAGATCCGGCCGGCCGAGAACAGATGGGAGGTGGTCAGATACAGCTCCTGCTGCCAGTAGTGATTGTCCATCGGCTGGACAGTGCTGTGCGGGGGCATTATGTAGTTCATGTAATCGTTGGCGTACTTGGCCTGCACCTTTAGGCTGTAGAAATCAGCCGCATTATGCGTCAGGGCCGTCTGCACGAAGATGTTGCGGTCCTTCTGCCGGTCCTCGTTGAGCAGCGAGATGCCGTAGTCCTTCTTGACCGCCGCACCGGGATAGCCCCTCTCCGACCAGTAGAAATAGCCTTTGAGCATGAAGTCCGTCCGCGGCATCTGACCGAACAGGCCTGCCTCCGCCCTGACGAACATCACGTCCCCGTTGCGGCGCACCTCCGTCGTATCGTAGCCTCCGTCCCTCTGATATCGGAACTTGTAGCGTCCGGAAGTATTGAGGAACTCTGCATTGACCGAGGTACTGAAATATTTTCCTATGCGGTGCTCCCACAGCCCCGAGAGGTCAATGAGGTCGAATGAGCCGCTGCGCAGCTTGAAATTCAGATTATTCCCTCTGTCTCCGCTGAACTTCGGCCTCCTGGACACCATGTACAGCGCAGCCGCCGAGGCATAGTCCCTGGCCGACTGGAAGATATCACTCTTCTGCCCGTTGTACACCGACAGGACTTCCATATTGTCCATGGAGAACTTGCCCAGATCCACCGTCCCGTTCTGGGCATTGGAAATCTGGATGCCGTCATAGAAGACCCCTACATGCTGGCTGCCGAGGCTGCGGATATTGACCGTCTTGAGGCCGCCTATGCCGCCGTAGTCCTTGATCTGCACGCCCGAAAAATATCGGAGCGCATCGGCTATCGAATTGGAGCTCAACCGTTGAAGCTGCTCTCCGGAGAGCTTCTGAGCCGGCACGATCTCCCTTATACGGTCGGCCGTGACCACTACCTCTCCGAGGGTGTCTGCGGGCAGCTCCGGGATTCCGTCCTGGGCCCGGAGTGAAGCTGTCAGCGACAGCATGAGCACAATAATAGGTAAAACAGTACCTGCTTTCTTATAGTTCATTGCCAAATTATTTTCCAACTCCCGGGATTCCCTTGCGTCATATTTGGCGCAAAGGCAGACTGTCTGTTCCTGAAGAAGAAAAATCATTCAGCATTGCCGCACCCGACTCCCGCAGGGCAGACAGTCAAACTTGAAAGCAGGTCTTCTGACTTATTCCTCACAGCGGCAGCCTTCCCACCTTACAAGGCAGTGGCTCAATAGATTACCGCGTGACTTCCATCCATACAGGACGTGGAAATTACAGCAGCGGGAACTGTCCGGGACTCTCACCCGGTTCCCTTTTAATTCCTCCACCGCAGAGCGGCGGACAGGAAACTTTCAGCGGTGCAAATATAGACAAACTTCCGTTTTCACCAAAAAAAAGAATCACCGGAGGGCCATTGCTAAAACCACCACGGCCGACGACAGATACTGGCCATGAGCCTCTCCGGTGATCCGGAAATATTATGGAATGAGAGTAGATTTATGCGTGTGATGGGCTCATGTAGAGGAAGCGGCGAATCTTCTGGGTCGCGGTCTTCTTGAAGGGTTCGGCAAGCATCTCAATACGGGCGAGGGCACTCTGCTTGTTGACCCGTTTGTTGACGTATTCGAGGATGGACTTGGCGGCATCTGCCAATGAGCCGTGAATAACGAGCCGGATTATACGAAGGCTGGAAACTACTGGCGATGGTTGAAGCGGAAGCTGAAGCAGGAAGGCATTCAACTCGTGAGTGCTGCTCACGGGTTCAAATTCGAAGCGCCGGACGGAAAGTTACGCATGGCGGATGTGCTTAATAGTGAGAATGTAGCCCTACTGGCTAAACATTATCCAAATAATAGGGCTAACGAATATGGAAGGAAATGGCCGTGCTACCCGTATTTGGCTTGACTTGATGCTAAAACGGTCACTCAAAAGGTGTGTGGATTGGAGTCAGATAGATAAGAACGAATATTTGGCAGCCATGCGTGAAAGTGTGACGGACGGCACTCACATCAAAGCCTTGGTAAAGCCCGCATTGACCACTAAGATTGATGACCGCGAGATGTTTATGAAGGGAATAGACTACTCTTATTATTACGAACAGAATGACTGATTCTCATGAAAAAGACACTGCCGCTGATACGTCTCGAGCTGTTCCACGAACTCGGAAAGAGCCTTGCCATAGACCGGGACATCTTCTTGGATGACAATCTGGATGATGACCGGACTCTCACCTCGTATGTCTCGGACGGGGAGGCACAGCAGGATATCAACCGATTCCCCTACAAGCTCTCATTTACAGCCGCTGTCGTAGTGGTGCGCGGACAGCTGACGGCCTCGGTCAACGGCAGACAGTACCAGGTCTCTGCCGGCGATGCCCTGATAGTGCAGTCAGGTTCGGTAGTTGAATCCATGATGTGCTCTTCCGATCTGAAAATCATAGCAATGGCCTTCACTGACGGGCATGATGTCGAATACCTGCAGTGCTCCACGTCGGAGGTGCCCTCGCTCATCCAGCACCGGGCTTTTCCAGTAACGGTGCATCTGGAAGAGGAGGCCATGAGCAACTATATCCGGCTGTACAGGGCCGTAAAGGGGATATACCGATTCACTGAGCAGCGGTTCAGAGGGGATGTGGTCAGGGGCTTCCTGCAGATATCCACCTC
>CALVDI010000085.1 GCA_944326225.1 uncultured Bacteroidales bacterium
CCTGACGGTGCAGTCGATGCACTTCGACAACTCCTATCCGGAGGTACACAGAGACCGGATGCTTATAATTCCGGCATTGGAGGAGAGCAAGGATGGGGGCGGCAGTACATCGGCTATGCTGAGTTTGAATTTTATCGACCGTTTCCTCCTGCAGGATCCCATTGAGGGAGTGCAGGCGGTATCGGCCATTACATACGAGGATGTGACGGTGGCCAATGACAGGGGCGAGGCGTTAGGAACGGTGGCCGGAGTGGTGGATGAGGCTTTTTGGACGGTTTTCAGAATGGACTTTGTAGACGGACATGCCCTGACGGAGCTCAGTCTCAATCAGGCGGCTCCCGAGGCAGTGGTCTGCGAGTCCCTGGCCAGGCTTCTCTATGGCCGCAGTGACATCGCGGGGGAGAGGCTTTTCTTCAAGGACAGGGAATTCCGGGTGTGCGGAGTGGTGCGGGACGTGCCTCAGACGGCATCGATAGCTTTCGCCCAGTTGTGGATTCCGGACTTGGACAAGGAGGCGCGGGCTGCCTCATCGTTCGAATGGCTGGGCCGCGAGAGTATGCTGGGGGACTATTTTGCCGTGCTGCTGGCTGAGGACCGGAGCGATTTCGCCTCTATACGGCAGACGATAGAGGACCGGCTGGAGATATACAACAGCAGCGCCGATGTCGAGTACAAGCTGTCCTGCTACAAGGGTATCCCGACCGTAAGGGAGAATTCTTTCATCTGGAGCGGGCTGACCTCCGCATCATTTACATGGATAGGAATAGGGGTGATGCTGTTCATCCTGCTCATACCGATGATCAATCTCTCCGGCATGGTCAGCTCCCGCATGGAGGCCCGCATGGGCGAGTTCGGGGTGCGCAAGTCCTTCGGTGCCTGGCGCGGGGACGTGCTGCAGCAGATTACGGGCGAGAACCTGTTGCTGACTCTGCTCGGGGGCGTGCTCGGACTGCTCCTTTCGTATGTGCTTTTAGGCGTGTTCTCGGAGCAGTTCAACGGGATGCTGCCTACTGAGGTTCTGGGGATGGTGTTCTCAATGGAGGAAATCGATGCGGCTGTATTCTCGGTAAGGGACTTCTTCAAACTGAGACTTTATCTTCTGCTATTGGCCATCGTGTTGGTTCTCAATCTTGTGTCGGCTCTGTTGCCGGCCATGAAGGTGATGCGTCGACCTATCACTGAATCGTTGAACTCTGTAAAGTGAATCCGATATGTTTAAACAGATACTGAAACAGCTATGGTACTACCGCCGCGGCAATGCGTGGCTGTTCATCGAGATGACTCTCATCGCCGCGGCCTCTTGGTTTCTGGTCAATGCTATATGGCCCAATGCCTACAGGAAGTCCCAGCCGGATGGTTACGATGCCCGTGGGGTGTACGCAGTGGAGATAAGACGGCTTCATGACGGCCAGACGGGTTACCGTCCTGAGATGGATTCCCGGGAGCGGCGTTCGGCGGATTTTCACCGCATAGGCCAGACTCTCAGGGATATGCCTGAGATAGAGTATGCTGCAGCAGTGGGAAGTACTATGCCGGGACTGTCTCTTTCCAATTACAATCATGGTATGGAACTGGACAGTGTTACCGGCGAATATCTGCCGTATGCCTACCATCTGCGTGAGGCCGGGGGTGAGGATCTGAAGATGATGGGCTATCGTCAGATATGGCCTGATGGTGCCCCTATAGAGGATGTGCCCGGGACGGTCATCATTACCGAGGACGTGGCTGAGACCCTGTTTCCCGGGGAGAATCCCGTTGGCAGACGTCTGGGCCGCTACAGCGACCAGAGTCAGTACGGATGGACCATAGCCGGAGTCATTGCTCCCGTAAAGGTAGAGAAGGACAAGGAATACAGGCCGATGATACTTTTCACTACCCCGGACATTGTCCGCGAGGAGGACAATATCGATGCGCTCTGGTGCTTCCGTCTTGCTCCGGGGGTGGATGAGGAGGAGTTTATCCACAAGGCCAGGATGACATGGCGGGAGGACCTGGTCTTCGGCAACTACCGCACCGGGTCGGTTTTTCCCATGGAGAGGCGGCTGAAGGATACTATGGCCGATACCTTTATCTGGCAGGCCCTTCTGGTCTTCGTGCTGCTGTGCGTCCTCATCGGTGTGGCTTCCTTCACATGGCTGCGTACCCGTGAGAGACGCGGCGAGATAGGTGTGCGTCGGGCCATGGGCGGATCCCGGGGCATCCTGGTGATGCAGCAGCTCGCCGAGGTATGGATGCTCTGGTTACTGGCTATGCTGCTGGGCCTGGTGATAGTCCTGAATATCCTGCTCATAGGCAAGGTGAACTTCTGTGCGTCCGCTCTTTATGACGGATATATCCTGGATCTGACCAGGGAGCGGCTGTCCGTGCTTTTCGACCCCGTACGGCACTTCCTTGCCGTTTCCGGTGTTGCTGCGGCCGTGATGCTTGCGGTGGTGACCCTCTCGACCATTGTCCCCGTTGCGGGCGCCATGAGGGAATCGCCGGCGGAGGTCCTGAAGGACGAGTAAAATGTTGAATTTTTGAAAATATTTAAAAACACATAAAAATTTAAAATCATGATCAAGCTTATCGAAATTTCCAAAATCTACAGAACCTCCGAGATCGAGACCATGGCTCTCGACAACATCAACCT
>CALVDI010000086.1 GCA_944326225.1 uncultured Bacteroidales bacterium
ATCGCAGTGATGCTCGCCAGGATGGAGCGCACTGAGATGTACTGCATGATTCCCGAGCCGGGGAAGTCCAGATACTGAAAATGTTCGAATATATGGTATATCATAAGACCTCCTTGAGTATTTCCTTGTCATCGAAATGCGACTTTACGCCGTTTATTATCTGGTAGTCCTCATGTCCTTTGCCGGCGACCAGGATGATGGCGTTGTCGGGGGCGGTCATGACGGCTGTGCGTATGGCCTCTTTCCGGTCTGTGATAAATACGGATTTGTCCATACCGGCTTGGTCAAGTCCTGTTTTCATGTCAGCAATGATGTCTTCCGGGCTCTCGTACCGTGGATTGTCAGAGGTGATGATCAGGCGGTCTGCGTAGCGGGCTCCGATGGCGGCCATCTCGGGACGCTTGGTGCGGTCCCGGTTGCCGCCGCAGCCGAAGACGGCTATGACGCATGAGTCTCCGCTGATGTCCCTGATGGTTCTGAGCACGTTTTCAAGTGCGTCCGGGGTGTGGGCGTAGTCCACTATGGCGGTGACTCCTCTGCATCCCTTGAAATACTCCATCCTGCCGGCTACGGGCCCCATCGCGCTTATGCCCTTGAGGGTCTCTTTGCTGTCGGCTCCCAGAAGTACGGCCGCTCCGTATACCGCGCAGATGTTGTGTGCATTGTAGTCTCCGATAAACCGGGTCCACACCTCGGTCCCGTTGATGTTCAGCAGGTATCCTTCCAGGCTGCGCTCCACTATCCGGACCTTGAACTCGGCCATGCTGCCCTCGGAGTATCTGTAGACCCTTGCGGCCGTGTTCTGAACCATTATGGAGGCGTTCCTGTCGTCGGAGTTTATCAGGGCGAACGAGTCTTTCTCCAGGGAGTCAAACAGGATCTTCTTGCAGCGGATGTACTCGCTGAAGGTCTTGTGGTAGTCCAGATGGTCGTGGGTGATGTTGGTAAATACCGCGCCCCTGAAGTGCAGGCCACGTACCCGCCCCTGGTGCAGGGCATGGGAACTGACTTCCATGAAGCAGTATTCGCAACCCCTGTCCGCCATCATGCGCAGGAGACGGTTGACGGTTATCGGATCCTGGGTGGTGTTGGTGGTCTCGAAACGGTCGTTGCAGACGTAATTGGCTATGGTGGACAGCAGACCGCAGCAATAGCCCATCCCCGAGAACAGGCGGTAGAGCAGGGTGGCTATGGTGGTCTTGCCGTTCGTGCCGGTGACTCCGACCAGATTCAGCTGACGGCTCGGATGTCCGAAGAAATTGCCGGCGATGTCGGCCGCGGCCGCTCTGGAGTCCGCTACCCGGATACCAGTGAGTCCGAGGGATGCAATCTCCTCGGCGGCCTCAGGCTTGCTGTAGACTGCGGCGCAGGCTCCGGCCTCGGCCGCTTTCCGGATGTATGCGTGCCCGTCGCTCTCGAATCCGTCTATGGCGATGAACAGACTGCCCGCAGAGCATTGCCTTGAGTCGGAAGTCACGTCTGTGATATCCTTGTCCTGTCGGCCTGTCGTCTCCAGCACTTCTATACCTTTTAATATATTGTCCAGTCTCATGTCTTTACTGTTTCAATGTCAATGTGATCAGTTTCCCCTTTTCGAGCGGGCTTCCGGCAGTCGGACTCTGTGACGAGACTCTGCCCGAGCCTTTGAATACGACCTTGTAGCCTTCATTTTCCAGAAGATAGACAGCATCCTTTATCCCCATGCCCTCTACATCCGGTACGATGCCTTGTTCTAAGGTCAGAGAGCTGATGAACTGTTCTCCGGAGCTTCTGTCCATTTCGACGTGTATCCAGCCGTCTTCCACCGGCCTTGTGCGCATGGGCATGTAGTCCGTCGGCATACCTTTCTGTCCTGCCAGCCCAGAGGCTATCCTGGGATTGTCCGGAGGAACCTTGCCCGCTGAATTCAAAGGCTGGTTCCATTCCGGATGGGATGCATATATTTTGTCAGCGATGCGCTTGAATACCGGGGCCGCCCAGGTGGCTCCGTAGAAGTTGCCTCTGGTCTTGCCTGTGTACAGCACCACGATGCATGAGTATTTCGGATCATCGGCCGGAAAATATCCGGCAAATGAGGCCTGATGCCTGCGATATCCCTCGCTGTCCTCGTATCTGCCGTTTATGGCCACTCTGGCCGTACCTGTCTTTCCGGCTATGGCGTATCTCTCGTCATTGCATATCTTGGCCGTACCTCTCTCAACCACTCCTCTGAGTGCCTTTCTGACGGCCTTCAGAGTGCTTTTGGAGCAGATGGAACCGCTTACCACAGTAGGACCGGAACTCTCTTCAACGATACCGTCCTTCTCAAAGTCCTCGATGAAGTAGGGCCTCATCATCTTGCCGCCGTTGGCCACGGCGTTGTAGAATGTCAGGATGTGCATCGGCGTGACAGTCAGGGCGTATCCGTATCCCAGACTGGCCAGGGTGGAGCCTGACCACTGGGGGTCGTCGGGACTGGTTATGTATGCGTAACCTTCTCCTCCTATGTCGAGGTTGAGTTTTTCAACCAG